>WJLA01000101.1 GCA_014728765.1 Candidatus Peregrinibacteria bacterium | reverse complement strand
CAATCTGGTCTTGCTGTAGCAATTTCTTGTAATATTACCTTTACTTTGTTACTCAAAACTCTTGCTTCCCATTCTTGCTGTTCGGTGAAATTTTTACTTGGATCGCTATTGAAGTATATTGGATTATTATCAGACAAAGTCTTTGGGTGATATACATTTCCACAGATGTCAACAACCTTTTTGAAAGTATTTTTGATAACATTGATATGTGAACAATCAAATGTGGATAACTCATTATCTTGATAATCCACCTTGCGAGCAGCGCTTCTGGCTTGATTACATTCATATAATTGTTCTTGGTACTTCTGAAGCTCTTCTTCATTTTTATTCTCTCGATCTTGATCATAATTAAATGAGCTTTGGGGAAGATAGATTTGATCATCTTCCTTTGATTCATTTGTTGTTTTTTTTGAAATTTCCGTTTTAGGTTGTTTAACTTCGGTGTTTCCGGAATGGGCACAACCGTTAATCGCCAATGCACCTGCAAAGATAAATGAATTTAAAGTTTTCATATCATATTGTTATTATGTTTAGCTGTTATTTTGCAACCTTTACATAAATATGTCAAGCCTAATTAGAATAATCCAAACAGTTTTTTTGATTTTTGATCCGAGTTTTCTTTTTGATTTGTTTGATTTTCGGAAGTATCCACTTCCATTAGTTTTTCCAGGATTTCTTGAGACTTTCTTTCAGATTCTTCTTTTTCTATTTTTTCATGCTGCTTGCGTTCTTCAAGCATTTTTTCTCTTTGTTTTGCTTTTTTTTGTTCTTCTTCAACCTTTTTTTGGGCTGCCAACTCTTCGATTTCTTTTTTAGTTTCCACAGTATCCCGACGGACAATTTCTATACCTCGAGTTACTTCCGCGTCAGTTGCATTGGCATATTTCTTTCTAATACCTTCCTGTTTCTCTGGAGAAAGATACTTAAAGTTCGGCGATTTAGCCAATTCTTCATAAAATTGTTGTAGTAAGACCGGATTTGCCACTAATAATTTGTCTTAATTTTTTATTATTTTAGCATATCTTTACTTGAAATGACAGATTGTTTTGATATGCTTGCTCTGATTTTTTAATAAAAACTATGAAAATTGGAATTGTAGGATTACCGAATGTTGGAAAATCCACTCTATTTAATGCTTTGACCAAATCCAGTGGGGCACAGGCCGCGAATTATCCATTTTGTACCATAGATCCCAATGTTGGGGTGGTGGAAGTTCCCGATGAAAGATTAAATAAATTATCGGAAATGATTATGCCTGAAAAGACTATACCTGCAATTGTGGAATTTGTTGATATAGCGGGATTAGTTAAAGGAGCATCAGAGGGAGAAGGGCTAGGAAATCAATTTTTGGCCAATATTCGCGAATGTGACGCAATAGGTCAAGTTCTAAGAATATTTGAAGACGAAAATGTTATACATGTTCATGGCGGTGTTGATGCTAGAAGAGATTTGGAAATTATTGAAACTGAACTAGTTTTGGCAGATTTGCAGACAATTCAAAAAAGACTGGGTAAAGCGAAAAATGATGCCAAGTCCGGTGATAAAAAGAAAATTGCTTACGCAAATTTGCTGGAACTTATAGAAAATGAGCTTGCTTCGGGCAAAAAAGTTGTTGACATTGATTTGTCGAATGAGGATCAAGAATCAATTAAAGACTTACATTTTCTGAGCTCTAAACCTTTTTTGTATATTTTAAACGTAAAGGATTCTGATTTGGCAACTGTGATTCCGGAAAAAATTCGTGAAGATTTGGGCCTTCCCGAACAAGCAAAAGTAGTTCCCATTTCAGCAAAAGTAGAAGAAGAAATGATTGATTTCAGCGAAGAAGAGGCAAAGGAGTTTTTAAATGAACTGGGTGTAAAAGATAGAGGTTTGAATATTTTAATCAGGGAGGCCTATGATACTTTGGGACTACAAACTTATTTTACTGCCGGCCCAAAAGAAGTTAGAGCTTGGACAGTCCATCAAGGAGCTACGGCGCCGGAAGCGGCAGGAGTAATTCACAGTGATTTTGAAGATAAATTTATCAGAGCTGAAGTGATAGGATTTGATGATTACATTAATGCCGGAGGTGAAATTCAAGCTAAAGAAAAAGGCTTACTCAGAGTAGAGGGGAAAGAGTATCTTGTTAAAGATGGTGATATTATGCACTTTCGCCACTCTTAGGATAATTTTGTTGATAGTAGAATTTTGTATTCTTTCTGGTTTTTCTAAAGTGTATGTATTGACTGGTCAAATATGTAAACAAAACGATAGTAAGAATTGCATATGCTAACCAGTTAACTTCAAGTTGATACGCATATATTTCAAATAAAACTGTTGCGAGCGCAAAAAAGCTTAATAAATAAGTAATGAGCCAAAGACGATTTGATTCTCGAAGACCTGGGAAACTTGTTTCAGTATAGTGTTTTTCAGATAAGATTAATCCGAAAAGTATTAACATTCCTGAATAAACAAGCACATTAATCAATATCAATTGCTGACCTGTACTTAAGATTTGATTATTGGCAAGGTAATATAAAAGAAAAGGATGCAGTGCCCATATTCCGAAAGTTACCAGGCTCACGGCAATAAAACCTACTTTTCTCCATCTGAAAACTCTGGTGACCTCTTTGACTCCATCAACTTGTTCTATCTCTGAACATATTCTAGATAATGTTTCATAATCCTTGGCAAACATAGTGGATCTGATAGTCATTTTCTGATCAAAATAATTTGATTTTATTTCACCGATTTGCATGAAAACCTCCGATCTTCTATCTTGCCAGATTTCAACAATTTTGGCTATGTTAACGAATGTTTCACAAGTTACTTTGATGGAAAATTTGATCAGCTTTTCATTAGCTGAAGCATTATTCAAGTCATGTTTTTTGTGACTCTTGTCTGCATCATTTTTGTAGATAATATTGATAAAATCGAGGGGTGCAATTGAACCTTCCGCAATTTGAACCAGAATATCCTCTAAACTTTCAATTTTTAGCAATGAATATTTTTCTGAGAATTTTGATATTCTCCACTTGGATATATTATTAACCAACCCAAGCCCGGCGCGGTCATATTCTTTTTGAAGCATTTTTCTCCCAACAATGATTTTGGAAGTTCTGGATTCTTTTCGGAAATATTCTTTCATCTTCTTTTTCGCAAAAGAAGTCTTAGCAAAGTTAAGCCATTCATAGCTGGGGCTTTTAGGATATTCCGAAGTTACAATTTTAATAACATCACCTTTCCCCAAGACATGACTTAACGGTACATTATTTTGATTTACTATTGCTCTAATCGCTCGATGACCGACTTCTGTGTGAATATTATACGCAAAGTCTATACAAGTTGAGCCAACGGGAAGATTTACCGCCTGACCTTTGGGAGTGAATACATTGATACGGTCTTGAAAAACATCACTTTTCAAGTCATCCATAAATTGATCACGATCTATTTCTTCTTTTTGAATCTCAATAACCTCCTCGACCCATTGGGATCTGGGATCATTATTTTCAAACAGATTAGAGTCTACCGAGCCTTTAATGAAATAACGAGCGGCAACACCATATTGGGCCTCATAATGCATGTGATTGGTTCTGATAATAAATTTTGTGACAATACCTTTATTACCAAAAACCGAGGTATGTAAACTTTGGTAGCCATTTGCTTGCGGAAGTGAAATGTAATCCTGGAAAGAGTTGGCTATCGGCTTATAAAGATTATGTATCAAACCCAATACTTGATAACATTCCGGAACAGTAGTCACCAAAATGGATATCTGAAAACGAGATTCATAATCTTGAACGCTTTTTCTTTCACGAGACAAAAATTTATATATTTCGTATAAATTTCTCTCTTGTGAATAAACAATCGCATCAATTCCGATGTCTCCCAGCTCTTTTTCAACAGTCTGTAGAATTTCTTCTTGATGCTTTTTATTATTGCCACGATCTTCGGCAACTTTGTCTCTTAACTCATAATATAGATCGGGGAATAAATTTTTGAAACAAAGATCTTCCAATTCAGCTTGAATTTCTTTAATTCCAAGCAGCGAAGCAATCGGTGCAAATATTTCCAATGTTTCTCTAGCTTTCCTGATTCTTTTTTCAGGAACATCCATATATTCCAAGGTGCGCATATTATGCAATCTGTCAGCTAATTTGATCAGCATTGTTCTCGGATCTTGCGCTACATGAATAAAGAGCTTTTTTAAGCTCTCTACTTCTCTTTTTTGCATGTCATGTCTGTAGTGTACCTTGGAAAGTTTAGTAATTCCTTCAACCAAATAGGCGACTTTTTTACCGAATCTTTTTTCTATTTCATCAAGTGTATATTCCGTATCTTCAGGTACATCATGCATTAGTGCGGCTATTAAAGTTGTTTCATCCGCATGTATATTTGTGAGTATTTTGACAGTTTCAAAAGGATGAACTATATACGGAACTCCTGCCTGTTTTCGCATCTGACCATCATGAGCGACAGCGGCAAATGCAAATGCTTCTCTAAATTTATCCTCATTAAAATCAGGTAAATATGACTTAATTTTCATTATTAAGTCATCAAGTTGCACACCATGATCTTTTATAAGTTTTTTAACTAATTCATTTTCTTTTACCTTCATTTGACTTTAAAAAAGATACTCTTACATCAAAGAATATTACCAGAAATAAAACAATTTACAAGTTTTTTGCAACTATTTGATAGTGCCGACTCCCAAACAAATTTTACCGGAATAAAATACCGCAAATTGACCCGGAGCTATACCTTGATCAGACTCATTTATTTCGATGTGAGCTTGGTTGTTTTCTTGAAAATCAAGTTTTGCCGGATATAATTTTTCACCATGACGAATTTTAACCTCCAGATGATTAAGTTGTTCTGTGGTAGGGATTGAGCCGATCCAGTGTAATTTTTCAACTTCAAAGGTATTTCTTGGTTTATCTTGATAATATTGATTTGAAATATAGATAATGTTTTTATCAATATCTTTTTTTACTACAAACCAAGGTCCTCCACTAAGTTCTATCCCTTTTCTTTGACCAATTGTATAAAACCAATAGCCTTGGTGTTCTCCAATTTTTTTACCTGTATCGAAATCTATCAAATCGCCTTTTTTGATTCCCAAATGATGTTTAACAAATTCTTTATATTTAATTTGTCCCAAAAAGCATATTCCTTGACTGTCCTTTCTATTTTGATTTGGTAAATTGAATTGTTTCGCCAATGTTCGAACCTCTGACTTGAGATATTTTCCCAAAGGAAAAATTGCTCTTTTCAATTGTTTTTGGTTGAGATGTGCTAAAAAATAAGTTTGATCTTTGAATTTATCCTTTGCTCGTGTCAGGTAAACATTTTTTCCAATTGTTTCTTGATTCGCATAATGCCCTGAAGCAACAAGATCATAGCTATCATCAATTTTCTCGTAAAATTTTCCGAATTTTATCTTTGAATTACACAAGAGATCAGAATTAGGGGTTCTTCCTGCCTTTATTTCCGCTAAAGCATAGTCAACAACATTTTCCCAATATTCTTTTTGCATGGGAATAATTCGAAGCGGTATTTTGATTTCTTCGCAAATCTGTTTCAAATAATTTAAGTCATCTTCCCAAGGACAATTTCCCAAATACTGTAACTCATCTTCGAGCCATATTTTCAGATAAAATGCTGTCAAATCATGACCCTCCGCTTGCAAAAGCTTGAGTGCCACAGAACTATCAACCCCTCCGGATGCCAATACAGCTATTTTCATAGTAAAAATTATTGCTTTGATTTATATAGCAATAGATATTGATCCAGGTCAATAAGTGTTTACACCGGACGAGCAAGAACAATCAGTCTGTTTATGTCTGTTCCAACCGGAGTACAAGTTATTAAAGTCAATCTCTCCTCTCCTTTTTGAGTTAAAACTTCAACTTGATCGGGACTGACAACTTTTTTGTCATATACTAAATATTTGTATTCTTGTTGATTGTGATAAACCACAACTTCGTCTCCAATGCTAACTTGATGCAACAAAGCAAAAACATCTTTAAATCTTCCCGGATCCCATGGGAAATAAGAACTATGTCCTGTTACAACCACATTACCCGATTGTCCAGGCAAGGCTGTCCCGGGAAAATGTACCACACCATGTCTTAATGCATCTTGAATTTGTTCCTCAAGTCCTGTCCAGTCTCTCTGAATTAGTTTTTCTGTGCTAACTCTGACAATCGGCACATTTTTGTTAATTCTTGGGATTATAACTCTATCATCAGGTGGTAACACTGATAAATTCAAATCCGGAATTTGCTTTTGCGCTGTTGTTTGCTGATGTACTATGGGAAGTGGTTTTTGTTGATCAGGAGCGGATCTTCTAACTTTTTCAATTTGTTGTTCCGTATATGGATTATTATTGGCCTGACCGCTGATTTGTTCCACTTTGGCATCAAATAATGCACGATAAGAAGCAAAATTAATTGCCACAAAAAACACCAAAAAAATGATTGCCGAAGTGGTTAGCCACTCGAGCAGATTCCAGACTTTGTTTGGTATTTTCAAAAAAGATTTTTTGTTTTTTTTCTTTTGCTTGTTTCCTATTGGAGTTGATCTGTGATCTTTATTATGATTTTTCGCTTTGTCGGAAAACTCCACAGAGTTTTTTTTTCCTAAATCAAAACTTACATGATGGGTTTCATGTTCAGGTTTGACTTCAATTTTTTTACTTCTACCATTTTCTGAACCAAATTTGTAGTCTGACATCTATATTTGACTTAGTTTTGCAAGTAATTCTGCCTCAACATCTTCTTCTTCTTCCTCATGTGCCTGCTCTTTTTGTTCAAGCTCCGCTCGTTTTTCTTTAACTTCAAATTCTTTCCATTCGAGCATGTGCTTTTCATTCAATTTTTGCAACTCCTGTTCATACTCTTTATCCAATTCAGCCAATTGTTGTTTTTCCGTGATTAAGATTTTCTTAAACTTTTCGACCTGATGATCAGTCATTATCGGTAAAACCTGGAACCAATATTCTCTCTCCTCATCGTCCATCGATTCGGTTTCTTTGATTAATTTGATTAGATCAGGATATTTATCCCAAACAATTTTCGGTATAGCATATTTTTCCGGCTTTCTACTGGTTTTAGCACTTGCCATAGCATTCATTTCCAATTGATCGGAAGATGCTGCAGGATTTCCGGCACTCTGATTGACAGGACTTGCGACCTGATTAGAGTTGGCATTTGCTTTACCTGAACTTTGTTTGCCCGTGTTTTGGCTTTGATCAGATTGTGATCCGGATTTTATGATTAGGTCGTCAGACATAAGATATGATTTTAATCTTCTTATTATATCAAAAATATAGCTTAAATTCAAACTATAGCTTATTTTTCTTCCTTGATAGCTTGCATTTTAGTTTTATAAGTTGCCGGCATTTTTATAAAACCAAGCAGATTGTCTTTTTCTCTAAATTCAGAAAGGAAAACCGGAGTCGCTGATCCTCCCGCAAAAACTTTGATTTTAGGACCTTTTTGCGAATCAATTTCAGTTATTATTGCAAGGCTTTTGGTTTTCGGTTGATTATCTCCTTCTTGATTGTTTTTAACAACAACAATATCCCCTACTGTAAGCTTTTCCAAAGAGGATGAATTGGGTTCAAGAATTTTCCCTTCCAGTTTAATTAAACCTCCAACGAATTGATCCGTCGTTAAACTATCAGATACGCCAAAAATAGTGGAGTAAGAATTGCCATTTAAATCAACTTTAGAAATATTAAGATCGGGAGCATTTTCTTTTAATGCTTTAAATGCTTTTTCCGCACTTGATCCAAATATTCCGTTTAATCCCAAATATCCCAAAAGTTTGTCAAAACTAAATTCTCCATTTTTGATATCATCCATAATTTTTTTGAAAATATCTCCGATTGATTCTTCCTTTTTTTCCTCTGTTTCCGGTTTTTCATTTTGCTGTTCCGACTTTTCAGTTGTTTGTGCCGGTTGTGAGGATGGAGTTTGAGGCGATGATTGTGGTTTATCAGGTTTAGAGGAATCTACTTCAGGGGCGGTATCAGTTTTTTCTGTTTGTTCAGACGACTCCTGAGGTTGTTCAGAACCTGATTCAATACCTTTTCTCATGTCCGCTCGCATGTCTGCTGATTTGGATTTGGTTTCCTGTTTATATTCAGCTCTAGATTTGGGATTTTCGGCAGACTTTGACTGCTCTTCAATTCTTTCCACAACTTGCTCAGGTGTCTCTGCACCCGTATGATCGAAAACCAATCTATTTGTAAAAAGAGTCTTTTTCATAGATTTATATTATAAAAACATCACCATCAACTTCTTCTATTCTTTCTTTAATCAAACGAAGTGAATGAACCAAATTGAGAATTTGATATGTATCTTTTTCACCTTGATCCCAAAGCTTTTTAATTTCTCTGATTTTGTTAAGCAAGTTTAAAACATCAAAATCAGCTTTTGCTTTTCCTTTTTGAGGCAGTCTGTCATACACTTCCTGATTGATTAAAGTTGATGGGGTAAATAATTTTATTGTTCCATCATCAACCATTTTCATGAGGTTTTCCTGAAATTCTTTATCAACCGGATCCGCTTTAAAATTTGATTCATTTATCTCCTGTGGTTTGTTAAGCATCACTTGAACGTCAGTACTCACATCGTCACTGGAAAATAATGAACCTTCTCTAAATGCTTTTCTGATTAAATAAATTTTTTTTTGTCCTTCATTATTAACCACTACCGTATCATTTAACTGCGGATCATAGAATTTTTGTAGTTGGTTTTGTTCTGTCATATTGCTTTGGTTTTTTGCATTTTCTCTCGCTTTTGCCTTTTTTGCAAAATTAAAATTTGTTAGAATTCAGGCATATCAAAATATTATATCATTTAAATGGATAAAAAAGAAGTTCAGGAACGTATAATTAAATTACGTGAAAAAATTCTGGATCTGAATTATAAGTATTTCATTTTGGATAAATCTGAAGTTTCGGAAGATGTTAGAGATAGTTTAAAAAAAGAATTAAAGCAATTGGAAGAAAGATTTCCGGAATTCGTAACTCCCGATTCTCCAACACAAAGAGTTGGGGCTCCACTTTCGGGAAAATTTGATAAAGTGCAACACAAAACCAAAAAAATGAGTCTAAATGATGCTTTTTCGTTTAAAGAAATTGATAATTGGTACAATAAAATTTCAAGATTATTACCAAGCAATCAAACAATGCACTTTGTTTGTGAATTAAAAATCGATGGACTTAATATTGCTTTACATTATGAAAATGGAATTTTTGTAAGAGGAGTTACCAGAGGAGATGGTGTAATGGGAGAAGATGTCACTCATAGCATCAAAACGATAGAATCTATACCGTTGAAATTATTTGAAAAAATTGACTTGGAAGTTGGAGGAGAGGTTTATATCAATAAAGATGATTTTAGAAAAGTTAATGAATTACGAATATCTGAGGATATGGAACCTTTTGAAAATCCAAGAAATTTGGCAGCCGGATCAGTAAGGCAATTAGATCCGAAAATTGCCGCTTCCAGAAATTTATCGGCTTTTTTTTATGAAATAGGAGAAAACAATATTGAAGGAGCTCCAAGACATCAGCAAAATGTCTTGGAAAAACTAATGGATTTAGGTTTACCTGTGGAAAAAAATTACAAATTTTGTGAAGATATTGGCGCTGTTAAAAGATTTTTAAATGAAATTCAAGAACAAAAAGAAAATTTTCCATACGAAATAGATGGTGTTGTCATTAAAATAAATGAAAAATCCTTACAGCAAACTCTCGGATACACTGCTAAAGCTCCTCGTTTTGCCATTGCTTATAAGTTTCCGGCAGAACAAGCCACAACTAAAGTTTTGGATATTCATGTTCAAGTAGGTAGAACAGGTGCAATCACTCCTGTAGCAGTCTTGAGTCCGGTTAGAGTGGCAGGTTCGACAGTCTCAAGAGCAACACTACATAATGAAGATGAACTCGAAAGAAAAGATGTTAGAATTGGCGATACAGTTGTGGTTCAAAAAGCGGGCGACATTATTCCGGAAATTCTTTCCATTATATCAGATTTAAGGCAAGGAAATGAAGAAAGATTTAAGTTTCCTTCGTTTTGTCCGGCGTGCAATTCCAGATTGGTTAGAAAAGAAGATGAAGCTGTCACAAGATGCGTTAACCCTAAATGTCCAGCTCAAGACAGAGAAAAGTTTATACATTTTGCCTCTATTCTGGATATTGATGGACTAGGTGAAAAAATCATTGATCAATTAATTGAAAATGAATTGATAGAGGATTTTGCTGATTTTTATCTTTTGAAAAGAGATGACTTGATGTCATTGCCTCTATTTAAAGAGAAAAAAACCGAAAATGTATTAAAATCAATAGAAAGTGCTAAAAATGTAAGCTTGGAAAGATTTTTATATGCTCTGGGCATAAGACATGTTGGAGAAGAAATGGCAGTTTCGTTAGCTTATTTTATCAGAGATGAGAAAAGAGTTCATACTTTGGCAAAAAACAATGGACCAGAAGACTCCGTTGGAATTAGTATTCACGATTTATTGCTGCTTTCCAATGATTTCACTCTAAACAAATTTATAAACATTGAAGGTTTTGGAGAAAAGGTAGCGAGCGAAGTTTTAAATTGGTTTAAAACTGATAAAAATAGGGCATTATTGCAAAAGTTGGAACAAGTGGGAATAAGATTTGTTGATGAGAAAAAACCTTTCAGTTTAAAACTGGGAGGAAAAACATTTGTGATCACAGGTGCACTCAGTTCAATGTCAAGAGAGCAGGCAAAAGAGAGAATCAGACAAAATGGAGGAAGAATAACCGGCTCAGTGAGTAGTAACACCGATTATTTGATTGCTGGTGAAGCTGACTCCATAAGTCAAAAAGAAAAAGATGCCAAAAAAAATCAAGTCAGTATAATCAACGAAGAAGAATTTCTTAAAATGATTGAAATATAATTTATGAAAGTAGCCATAATCACAGATTTTTTGGTCAAAATGGGTGGTGCTGAGAAAGTTGTACAGAAATTTGCCGAATATTATCCTGATGCACCAATTTTTACTTTGCTTTATGATGAAAAAAAATGTGGTGAGTTTTTTCCAAAAGAAAGGGTGAAAGTATCTTTTTTGAGGAGATTCCCGGGCTTTATCAGAAAAAGATATAAATTATTACTTGGTTTAATGCCTTATGCAATTGAATCATTTGACTTAATGAAATATGATTTGGTGATCAGCTCCAGCTCGGCTTTTGCTCATGGAGTTATTACATCTTCAGAATCTACTCATATTTGCTATTGTCATTCTCCGATGAGATATGCATGGGACTATACTCATAAATATCTTGATGAACAAAAATCCAACTGGTTAATGAAAAAAATTGCCAAGGACACACTTTTCAAAGTGCGAGAATGGGACAAAATAGTTGCGGATAGACCGGATTATTATATTGCCAACTCTAAACATGTTCAAAAAAGAATTAATAAATTTTATCGATTATCATCAGAGGTTATTTATCCACCTGTAAAAGTGGACAGATGTGAAGAATCTTGGACTCATGAAGATTATTTTTTGATTGTGGGTACTTTAACTCCTTATAAAAAAATTGATTTAGCTGTTAATCTTTTTAATAAAATTGGAAAGAAACTTGTTATTGTTGGAGGAGGACCTGAGCTTGATTTTCTTAAATCAATTGCCGGACCAAATATAGTTTTAACAGGTAAAATTTCAGATCAAGAACTGACTAAATATTTCAGAGATTGTCGCGCTTTTATTTTTACTTGTGAGGAAGATTTTGGAATAAGTATGGTTGAAGCAATGGCATGTGGAAAGCCGGTATTGGCATATGGCGTTGGTGGAGCCAAAGAAACTGTAATTCCGGGTATAACCGGAGAATTATTTGAGGAACAAACTGTGGAATCCATGGAAAATGCACTCGGGAGATTAATTGTGAATGAAAACAAATACAAACCTGAAAAAATACGACAACATGCCATGAAGTTTTCTGAAGAAAGATTTGAAAAAGAGTTTAAAGATTTTGTTAAAAATGCCTTAAAATAATATTTATTTTATCACTGTTAAGTGTAAAATATTCAAGCAAAATATAATTACTTTTTGATGTCACTTTATAGAGAATACAGACCAAAAGATTTTACCGGTTTGGTAGGACAAGAGCATGTAAGCACCACTCTTCTTAATGCTTTAAAAGCAAAACAAACCGCTCACGCCTATCTTTTTACCGGACCGAGAGGTACTGGGAAAACCACGACAGCCCGACTTTTTGCAAAAGCGGTAAATTCTGACAAAATGACGGAAGACGGTCAATTTGATGGATGTGAAATATCAGCTGAAATTGATGAAGGAAAACTAATTGATATAATTGAGATAGATGCAGCTTCTAATCGAGGCATAGATGAAATCAGGGAATTAAGAGAAAAAATAAATTTTTCTCCTACCAGAGTTAAAAACAAAGTTTATATAATCGATGAAGTTCACATGCTTACCAAAGAGGCTTTTAATGCGCTATTAAAAACTTTGGAAGAACCTCCTACGTTTGTTTATTTCATTTTAGCCACTACCGAAGTACACAAAGTACCTGAGACAATTATTTCCAGATGTCAAAGGTTTGATTTCAAAAGAATTACAGAGAATGATATTATCAACCGTTTAATGTTCGTTTGTGAAAATGAAAGTATTAAAGCCGAAAAAGAAGCATTGGGAATTATTGCCAAACAGGCGAAAGGTGGACTTAGAGACGCCTTAACGATGTTGGAGCAAATGATAGTGGATAATGGAATTAATTTGGAATATGTTAAAAAGACTTTGGGTATCAGTGAAAGTATTATCGCTGATGAATTATTTCAACATATTAATGATGGATTAACAAAAGAAGCAATCAAAACAGTTGAAAGGATTTATCAACAAGGAATAGATTTGACAGTATTTACTAGAGATTATTTGGAGTTTTTGAGGCAAAAAATGCTAACTGCAATTGAAGAAAATAAAACCGATTATGCAGAACAGATTATCAAACAAATTAACTATTTTCAGCATGCTTATCAACAATTAAAAAACTCAGTCATTGCCCAGTTGCCATTGGAAATTGCAATTGCCAAATCTGTTTTGATTACGCAAAAAAAAAATCGTTTAATTGAAGCAGATGATAATGTAAAAATGCAGACACCTAATGAGAAGAGTAAAACAATTAAGAAAAGCTCCGAACTTAAGATTGAAACCAAAGAAATAATTGAAAAAACAGAAATTGAGGTTGATAATATCAATTTGAATCAAATTGTTTCTTCATGGCAAAAAATCGGGGAAAGAATTCATAATCCAATTATTCGAAGAAGCCTGATGATGGCTACTCCCGATCATACAAACGGTAATATTTTGAACTTGGTTTTCAGTGATAATTTCAACAAAGATAAACTGTTTAAAGCTGATAATTTAGCCATGGCGGAAAAAGCTATTGAAGAAGTGACCGGTTATCATGTTAGTTTACGTGGCATTGTTGATTCTTCCAGGAAAATAATTAATAAGGATGACACAATCGATACCAAACCATCGGAAGGTGGTAATGCGGTAGCTACAGCGCTTGATATTTTCGAAGGTGATATTGACTAAAAAATTATTTTTCTTTGATTAAGCTTGGAAACGAAGCATTTTATTTTCCATTGAATAATATAAAAAGCCCTCAAATTATAAATAAGTTGAGGGCTTTTTTGTATTGCTTGATGTTGTTGTGTCATTTGCAGAAGTATTTACAAATCTTTATATTATGACACTTTTTTATTCTTTTGTAAAGTTTACAATAGTGCTTTTCTGGAGAGCTTATATCTACCTTGAGTATCTACCTCAATTAATTTAACTTTGACAATATCCCCTTCTTTAACAATATCCTCTACTTTGTTAACTCTTTCATTAGCCAATTCAGAAATATGAAGTAGACCGTCTTTTTCAGGGGTTATTTCAACGAAAGCTCCAAAATCAGTGATTCTGACAACTTTACCTTCAAAAATATCACCAACATTCGGTTCCCAGGTAATTCTTTTAACCCAATCTTCAGCTTTTTTACCATTTTCTTGATTTTGAGCTGTGATCATAACAAGTCCATCATCGGTAATGTCAATTTCCACATCGCATTCTTTGGTAATTTTTTGTATAGTTTCACCTCCTTTACCAATAACATCTCTGATTTTTTCCGGATTGATTTGAATTGAATTGATTCTGGGAGCTGTGGGAGCCAATTCTTTTTTAGGTTCAGCAATAACAGATGTCATTTTATCCAAAATTATATTTCTGGCTGTTTTTGACTGTTCAAGTGCTTCTTTCAATACTCTCAACGAAAGTCCTTTAACTTTAATGTCCATTTGTAGAGAAGTGATTGCATCTCTGGTCCCAGCTACTTTAAAGTCCATGTCTCCTGCGAAATCCTCAAATGATTGAATGTCGGTCAATATTTTATATCCACTTTCTATACTACCATCGCCTGTGACAAGGCCCATAGCAATTCCAGCAACAGGTTTGCTGATCGGCACACCAGCATCCATTAGTGCCAGTGTTGATCCACAAACCGATGCCATAGAACTTGAACCGTTACATGTCATAATTTCTGAAACTACCCAGATGGTATAAGGAAAATCTTTTTCAGAAGGTAAAACGGGTTCAAGAGCTCTTTCAGCTAATGCCCCATGCCCTATTTCTCTTCTGGAAGGTCCTCTCAAAGGTTTAACTTCACCAACGGAGTAAGGAGGAAAATTGTAATGATGAAAATATTTTTTTTCTTCATCTTCATCCATTGTGTCAATAACTTGTGCGGCACCCGGCGACCCAAGAGTGGCAATGCTCAAAGCTTGAGTTTCTCCTCTTTGAAAAAGAGCAGAACCATGAGTCATCGGCAATAATGATGTTTTAACATCAAGTTCACGAATCTCATCAGTAGCTCTTCCATCAAGTCTCTTTTCATTATTAATGATATTACTTCTCATTCTTTTCTCCCAGATTGATTCTACCGCCTCTTTGATTTCCGATTCGGAAAATTCTCCCGATTCGATTTTTTCGGCAAAATTTTCTATTACTTGAGATTTTAAATCGGATAGTTTTGCTTTAATTTCATGTTTCAATTTACCTTCTATTTGATCCAACATTGCTTCTTTAACGAATGACTTAACTTCTTCATGTACATTAGGATTGTTTTCTCTTAAGGTTATTTCCAGGTCAGGTTTTTTGAAATCCGCCATGAATTCTTTTTGTAACTGACAGATTTTTTTAATTTCGGTATGTCCTAATTCTAAAGCTTTTAGAATTGTATCGTCATCAACTTCTTTAGCTCCCGCTTCAACCATGGTTATCGCCTCTTCCGTTCCTGCAACCACCAAATCAAGTTTTCCTTCTTCAATTTGTTGATAAGTAGGATTTATAATTAGCTGTCCATCAATGTAACCAATTCTTATTCCCGCAACGGGACCTTCAAATGGCATACCTGAAATTGAAAGAGCTGCTGATGCGGCAATCAATCCTGTGGTAGCCGGATCAACTTCGAGGTCAGCCGACAAAACAGAACAGATGACCTGAACCTCATTGATCATTTTTTTAGGAAAAAGAGGTCGAATAGGTCTATCAATAAGTCTTCCACTCAGAATTGATTTTTCTGAAGGTCTACCTTCTCTTTTCACAAATCTACTACCTTTGATTTTTCCGGCAGCATAGTATTTTTCTTCAAAATCCACAGATAGCGGAAAGAAGTCTGTTCCCTCTCTTGCAGATCCCATGGTAGCGCTGGCAAAGACAACTGTCTTATCCAGAGAGACAGTAACCGAACCTGTAGCTTGTTG
>WJLA01000100.1 GCA_014728765.1 Candidatus Peregrinibacteria bacterium | reverse complement strand
GGGCTTGATTATTTTAAAAATTATAATGAAATAAATATTCAAAAAAATGCTTTTCTAAAGCAACTTGAATTGGCAAGGGATTTTGATTTACCTGTAGTTATTCATGTTAGAGATGCATTTGCTGATGTATTCAAAATTTTGGAAAATTTCAATATTAATGTGATTTTACACTGTTTCACAGGAGGTGTTGCAGAGGTCAAAACAGCTATTGAGAGAGGGTATATGGTTTCTTTTTCCGGTATTATTACTTATCCAAAAAACCATGAGTTGAGAGAGGCTGTGAGAATTGTGCCAAATGAATTATTAATGGTGGAAACCGATGGTCCCTTTTTGTCACCGCAAAAATATCGAGGTCAGAGAAATGAGCCTGCATTTATGGTTGAGACATTAAAAACTCTTTCAGAATGCAAAGGATTAAGCTTGAAAGAAATGGATCAAATCACAACCGTAAATACCAAAAGGGTATTTAAGTTAAAAGCTTAACTGCTTCTTCCAAATTTTTAACTTGAAATGTGTCTTTGATTTTTTTGTCGGATCGAGGAATAATGAATTTTTCAAAGCCAAGTTTTTTTGCTTCTTTTAGTCTTTTTTCAAGGTAGGGGATGTTTCTGATTTCTCCTGAAAGTCCAATTTCTCCCAGGAAAAGTGTTTGACTTGGAATAATAATTTTTTTAAATGAAGAAATTATAGCCATTGCTACGGCCAAATCACTTGAAGTGTCTCTTAATTTTAATCCGCCGATGATGTTTATGTATAAATCTTGTGAATTGAGATTCATTTTTAAATATTTTCCTAGTACTGCCGCAAGTAAATTGGTTCTGTTTAAGTCATATCCACTGGCTGTTCTTTTGGGATAGCCAAAGGCCGTTGGGTGAGTTAGAGCTTGAACTTCAAGCAAAATCGGTTTTGCTCCTTCCATCGTTACCGTGATAGCGGAGCCTATAGCATTGGGATTTCTTCCCTCAAGGAAGATTTTTGAAGGATTAGCCATTTCTTTTAGTCCTATTCCTTGCATTTCCATTATGGAAATTTCATTTGTAGATCCAAATCTGTTTTTGAGACTTCTAATTATTCGATAATTTTGCATTCGGTCTCCTTCAATGAAAAGTACGGTGTCCACCAAATGCTCTAAAAGTTTAGGTCCTGCCAAATGGCCGTCTTTGGTTATGTGACCTATAATTATCATTGTACAATTGTTGTTTTTGGCATATCCCATCAAACATTCGGTACAATATCTTACTTGGTTGATAGATCCTGCAAGTGAAGGAATATCACCGGAATTTAAAACTTGAATAGAATCAATTATTACAAATTCAGGTTGATGAAGATTCAAATGGTTTAGAATTGCTTCCAAATTAGTCTCAGAGACTATTTGAATATTTTGATTGGAGATTTTTAATCTTTCGGCTCTTGATGCAATTTGTTCCGGTGATTCTTCTCCTGAAAAATAAAAAACTTGATTAACTTTTTCTGCGGCATTTTTGCAGATTTGAAGTGTCAATGTTGATTTTCCGACGCCCGGTTCGCCGCTCAAAAGCGTTAAACCTCCTTGTTTAAATCCTCCACCCAATAGAGTGTTAAAATCATTGAATTCAGTTAGTATTCTGGAGTCTTCTTGATTAGAGGTCTTGAACAGGCTTTGCGGTTTGGAACTGATTTTGTTTTGAGAGTGAAATGTGTTTTTTTTGTCTAGGCTGATTTCTTCCGTAAAAGTTCCCCATTCATTGCATTGATTACATTTTCCTTGCCATTTTGGGCTTTCCGTTTTGCAATTTGAGCAAATATAGATTGTTTTAGTTTTTACCATTTTTATTAATTATTTCTTTATAAATATTAGCAGTTTTTTTCGCTGTATTTTCCGCACTGAAATTTTTAACTCTTACCAGTGATTTCTTGGCGTATTGTTCACGAATAGTATCGTTTTGTAGCAGTTTGGTAATTGTTTTTTGCAGCGATTGTTTATCTTTGGGTTTAACTAAAATGCCATTATTATCTGCTAAAATTTCGGGTATTCCTCCTGAGTTTGTGGCTATTATCGGCAATCCTTCTCTCATTGCTTCCAAAATCACTAAACCGAATGCCTCTGCCAAGCTGGGTAAAACGAAAATATCTGCAGATTTCATTATATCGGAAATATCATCTCTTTGTCCCAATAAGAATACTTTATCATCTATATTTAAATTTTTGATAAGTTTTTCAAGTTCCATTTTTTGTGGTCCATTGCCGGCTATTATTAATCTGGTTTTTGGAAATTTTTTTACAATTTTTGAATATGCTCCAATTAGATACTTTAGCCCTTTTCTTGGGTGTAGTGCAGCAACCGATAAAATTATCTTATGTGTTTTTGTGGATTTGAAAACGTGATGAATATAGTCGTTATTTTTCTTTGGTTTTGTTTTATTATTGTTTAATTCAATTCCGTTATGAACAGTTATAATTTTATTGGAATGTTGTGGGTAAAGTTCAGATATCAATTTTTTGTTGGCATCTGAAATCGCAATAATATTATCTACAAATTTTAATACAATTTTTTTGTAAATTCTTTTGATAAAATTCAGTTTAAAAGGATCGTGTTCAGTCGTGATAAGAGGCGTGCGGTTTGCTGTTGCGGCAAGGTAAACATGTTTGCAGGCCATTGGATTCCATAAATGAGCGTGAATAATATCCGGTTTGAATTTTTTTATTGTTTGGTTTAAAGCGATTAAATTCTTCCAGCTGTTTTTGGATTTGGAGTTTATTATTTGAATCTTGCAGTTTTTTAATGATTCAAGTTCCTTTGTCAGCTTTTTTAATTGTGAAGAGTTTCTTAACACTATATTAATAGCGAAGTCTTTTGAAAGATATTTTGCAAGTAAAAGCATTTGTATTTCCGCTCCTCCAAAAATTTCAGTATCTGTATAAAAAAGAATTTTTTTCATGTTTGAATTGTATCTGCATGACAAAAAAAAATCTATTGATGATGAAGGGTAAAAGTGTTAATTTAGTCGCGCTTTTTTAGGTTGTGGGTCATTAGCTCAGTTGGTAGAGCAGTCGCCTCTTAAGCGAACGGTCACTGGTTCGAGCCCAGTATGACCCACCATAGATAGATGATAAACAATATCGCCAACTATATTACTTGAACGAAAAATTAGCGTTCATCTATTTATTACTTCATTTCCTGAAACCTAATTATTTATCATGCCTGAACTCCCGGAAGTACAAACTGTTGTCAGTGAAATTGGACCTGAGCTTCAGGGGCAAAAACTTTGGAAATTCGAATCTAAAAATGCCGTAACTTTTGTGCCAAACGTCGATGAATTTGAACGGATTTTGCCCGGGCAGAGAATTGAAAATGTTGAGCGTCGAGGAAAATATATTGTGATGGTGCTTTCCAATGGTTTTCGTATGATTATTCATCTGCGTATGACGGGTATGCTTTCATTTGAGAAAATTAAAGGAAAAGAAAAGTTTATTCGAGGAATTTTCACATTCACGTCAGTAAAGCGACTCTATTTTTCTGATATTCGAAAATTTGGGAAGATTTATTTATTTTCTGAAAAAGATTATCTGGAAAAGAGCGGAATGTATAAGCTAGGGCGAGACCCTTTTGTGGATGATTTTAGTTTGGATTTTTTGGAGTCGCAATTTTTGGGGCGAAAAGGAATCTTGAAAAATCGCCTGCTGGATCAAACAGTGATTGCCGGAATTGGAAATATTTACGCTGATGAGATT
>WJLA01000099.1 GCA_014728765.1 Candidatus Peregrinibacteria bacterium | reverse complement strand
GAGATAAGGTCTGTCAGTGTAAATGGAATAATTGGTCATAGAGAAGGGGCATTGGGAAACTTTTATGATACTGCCGGGAATTATCTTAAAATTCTTGAGGGAGACCAAGTTAAAATTGAAAAAGTAGCTGACAAAAATAAAGCAAAAGCGATTCGTCAAAAGAAAATATCTCTCATTGAAGAATGGGGTAAGCTTTTCAAATGGGACGCTTCAACTGCAAACAAAAGACAAACACTCGAAATTGCAGCTTCCTATGAAATTCAACCTGATTTATTTTCAGCAATCTATGAAACTTTTAATGGTCAATTCGGACATGACACAGGATCAAATTTCCAGTCTCAGCTAGCAATCGCCGGAAAATATCTACAAACCGCCAAAGTTAAGTTTGAGAGACAAGAAGGAGGAAAAGTGCTAAATGAAAAAGGTGTTTATTCACCTGAATTCATCACATACTTATTGTTGCACTATACATTGGAAGGTGAAGCTACTCCCGGTAATAGAGCTTATATTGAACCAATAATCAAAAAATACTATCGATACAAGGGCGAAAAAATTCCAAAAATTCCTAAAAATCAAAAAACCGAAATTACTCCATCTGAAGCGGATAGAGCTGAGTTTGAAACGGATTCCCCATTGCTTTCAGATTCAGTTGCCAATCGCAACACCAGAAATATTGGCAAAATTGAAGAGGATCATAGGCACAACTATGATTCGCTCAAAGTTACCAAATTCAAAAAAACACTTGAAAGCTTTAAAAATAAAGCCTTTGCTCATAAATCAAGGTATGAAACAATCGCAAGAGAGGCAGACGTGCCATGGCAATTAATAGCGGCTATACATAAATTGGAAGGTGGAATGAGATTTGATACTTATCTTCATAACGGACAAAAACTTGGAAAACCTACCACAATGGTTCCTAAAAGAGTTTTGTTTCATGATTTTGATAGAGCTGCTGTTCATGCTATTAAATCAAAAGATAGTATAAGAAGAAAGCTAGGTTTACATTATGGTAGTACTGATGTTCCCAAAATGATGGCTTTTGCGGAAATGTTTAATGGACTTGGGTATCGCGGCAAAAACCCATCACCCTATGTCTACGCAGGTACAAGTCATGAAAGGCCTGGCAGATATGTCAGAGACAGAGTTTATAATCCTAATGCTCGACAAGCACATCCCGGCGCTGCAGCCTATCTTTCAACAATAGTTTAGCACATAGCAGTTATAGAAAAAGTCAGCTTATTTGACAAATATTTAAAAATAGTCTAAAAGACAATAGTTGATTCCAACAAAGAAAGGAAATTAAATGCTCATTATCATCACGCACGCCACCAATCCCTTCTATAAATGGAGTGATCACAATAAAGAGGTCACTCTGGCCTGGGCCAAAAAACACAACTGCAACGAGCCAATTGTGGTCCTCGCTAAAGAGGTCACTCAAGACTGCACTGAACTGGACTTGGAGGGTATCTACTACAACACAGTGAAAGCATTCCACCAAGGTGTCGGCATCGATCTGGATGCTCGACTTCCCGACCTGGAATTGAATATTGGCTCCAGAGTCGTACTCAACGTCCACAACCTCTTGGCGATTCCACTCGCCATGAAGCTGATGGTGAAAGGCTTTTCGGTCTACACCATGAAACACAGCCGAAATGGCAATCACGCCGATCTGGTGGGATTCAGAAGAGTGATCAACTCCCTTTGAAGAGAATCAGCTCTTGATCAACTCCCGGTTTTACCGGAGAGAGATCAGAAAAAAACGCAACGCGGCGACAACAGCTTGAGTCGCCGCGTCTTTGCCAATTAAACTTTTGCAATCATTGGAATTATAAGTGGTTTTCTATCGATTTTAGAAACCACATATTGATCAACTGCTTCTCTTATTCTGATTTTAATCTCTTCATCCCCTCTTTTTTCTCCATTACCTGCAAAATTCAAATAGGTGTCTTTGGCCCTCTTCACAACACCTTTCAAAATTTCTTCAGATTCTTCCATATATATAAATCCTCTGGTTTCAACTTGTGGTTCATGCAACATTTTGCCATTTTTGCCATCTATCAAAAAATTCACTATCACTACACCATTTTCTGCTAAAGATTGTCTGTCTTTCATCACTTGCGAGCCAATATCTCCACCTCCCAGACCGTCTACCAAAATGTAATTTGTCTGAATATTCTCATCTACAACTCTTGCTTTGCCATTATTGATTTCAACCACTGAACCGTTTTCAGCCATAATCATGTTCTGAGGCGGTAAATCCATTTCTCTAATCATCAAATCACCATGAGCTTTACGCATAAAATATTCGCCGTGAATCGGCGCAAAGTATTTCGGTCTAACCAAGCTGTACATAATTTTCAAATCCTCTTGATAACCATGTCCCGAAGCATGAACATCCATAATATGATTATGAATAATTTTTGCACCCAATCGAGTTAAATTGTTAATAACTCTGAAAACAGCCATTTCATTACCTGGAATCGGTGTTGATGATAGGACTACAGTATCTTTAGGGCCGATCTTAACATGAGCATGTTCTTTCAATGCCATCCTGGTCAACGCTGCAACAGGTTCACCTTGTGATCCTGTGGTTAGGATTACAGTCTTCTCAGGTGGATGTTTTTTAGCTTTTTTAATATCCTTAATCAAGCCATCCGGCACTTTCAAATAACCCAAGTCTTTTCCAAGGTACATGTTGTTGATTAAGCTTCTTCCACTTAAGAAGATAGTTTTTCCATGTTTTTTAGCCGCATCGATTACATGTTGCATTCTGCCAATTTGAGAAGCAAATGAAGCAATGATAATTCTACCTTTTTCAGACGCAACAATTTTTTCAATGGTTTCTCCGATTTTTTTCTCCGAAACACTCATCCCGGGTTTAAAAGAATTAGTGGAATCTGACATTAAAAGTGTGGGTTTTCTTTTGGATATGGCACCCAATTTTTCGAAATCTACAGGATTTTGACCGGCAGCCGGACTTAAATCAATTTTAAAGTCACCTGTATGAACCACGCTTCCTGCCGGAGTTTGAATGAAAACCCCGCAACAGTCAGGAATAGAATGTGTTATTCCAAAGAAGCTGACTCGCATTTTTCCAAATTGCAATTCATCATCCAATCTGAAATTGCGAATAGTCGCTTTATCCAAAAGTCCATGCTCTTCCAATTGTTTTTCTATCAATCCTTTGGCAAGTCTGCCCGCATAAATTGGCGGATAGCCAAGTTTTGGCAAAACATAAGGTATAGCTCCAATATGGTCAAGATGACCATGTGTAATAACTATTCCTTTAATCTTTTTCTGCTTATCTTTCAGATATTGAATATCAGGCACAACATAGTCAACACCAAGCATATCAGCTTCTGGAAATTGAAAACCAAGATCAATCATTATGATTGAATCCTCATATTCAAAAAGCATAGTGTTTTTACCAACTTCATCGAGTCCACCGATCGGAATTACTCTCAGCTTGCCTTTCGGGTCGTATTTTATATGTTGCCCGGCTTTCATAGCCCTTTTAAAAGAGCTCTTATTGTTATTTTTTCTTTTATGAGTCTTAAAAGAATGTCGCTTGTTTGAATTGTTTTTATCTTGTTTTGGACCTTGATTGTCCTTTATGTGTAGTGTTTGTTTGATAAATCTATCCAGAATATCCATTCTCTGCTTCGACTCGTCTCTGCGTTTGTCGTTCATGTATTTGTTAAGTTGTAGTGTTATTATAACATTATTTTTTTTCAGATCAAGATTAGCTGCTCATCAAGGCCTGTAATCTTTTAAACGCTGCTATCATTTCAGTCTTTAATCTTAATCTGTCTTGAGTTGTTACATAAGGAGAATTATTATCATAGCTTGGAACAATAAATGATGCCTCTTTGATAACTTCTTCAGGAAAAAGCTGATGTATTTTAGACATGTGATGTGTGAAACCCCTCACTGTTCTACCATGATTTTGCCCTCCACCGGCAATTATTAATGAGCGAACGTTTTCTGCATCTTCAGGAGAGACTTCCAGTGCTTTTCCATAGTTATCAATTGGTAGAGGAGCCAGCATACAATAAGTTCTATCGGAATCGCCGACTTTTGAAGGATATATTTCCTTTAGATGGCTGTTAGTATCTATCTCTTCAAGTTTCCCTTTCAAAATATCTTCAGATAATGCGGGATTTCCCAGAAAAAAACCTATAAACTCAATAAAGCTCTGCAAATTTATCGGCAAAGGTTGTATCAATGGCCCATTATTTCTTTCAGCATCAGCAGCATCTAGCATGTGATCCCTTACGT
>WJLA01000098.1 GCA_014728765.1 Candidatus Peregrinibacteria bacterium | reverse complement strand
TTCCACATCTCCGGCAAATACCAATGGTCAATTTGCAAGTCAAAACCTAACTCAAAATACAGAGCAACAGCCCTCTCAAAACGAAACATCTACAGTTGTACAAAATCAACCTGTCCAACAAAATCAAGTTAATTCCGCAAACTCTCAACTTCAGTATAATCAAAGCGCTCCAATGCCTGCGGCCAATGCAAATCAACAACAGAACCCGGCTAGCGGCACTTCACAAGCCTAAATCAAATCTTGATTGACCAAAGATTTAGCTACCACTTGCTTATTGGGAAATATTTTAACACCGGGGCAACTCTTAACCTCTTTTTCCAAGATTACATTTTCACCACAAATCACACCCATTTTTTTTAATCCGGAGTCAATTTTCTGATCTCTAATCCATACTTCAATATTGGCACAATCATTATTTTCCATCATTATCTCAACATTTTCTTCTACTCGACTGTTTTTCATTAAAATACTATTAACAACTTTACTTTTCACTTCAACATTGTCATCCAAAAAACTATTTTTAATTTCAGTTTTATTATCAATAGTACAATTATCTCCAATAAAGCTCTCCTCAATTACACATCCGGATTTGATTACAGTTCCTTTTCCGATATAAGAGGGGCCGATAATTTTTGTATTGTCTTCAATCAGGACATTATCTTCCAAAATCACATTACCAATTATTTCAGAGTTTTTGGAAAAATTTTTTTTTATTAAATTAGCTTTCTTGTTTGCCTCTTTTTCAAAAAGCACTAAGGCTTCATCAAAAAGGTGCCAAGGATATTTGATGGGTTGCAATCTTTTGTCATATTCAACTGTTTTTACTATAAGACCGTCTTCTATCATTTTATGCAAGGCGGTAAAATACAAATCGATTTCCACTTCTTCAACAGCATAAATCTCATCCATTAATTTATTACCATCTCTATGAAAGTGAAGAAAAACATTCATTAGCATGGAAGGTTCATTTCCTGCTCCGGGTTTTTCAATAATTTTTTTTAAAATTCCATCCTGATCAAATTGTAAATATCCACCGGGATAATAATGCCCCACTTTTTTCGCCAAAGTTACACAGTCAAAGCTCTCAGCTTGATTAAGGATTTCTAAATATGCGGAAGTATCAATGATATCGGTTGCACCAACAAACAAAACACTACTTTCTCTTATCAAATCTTCAGCCGCTTTCATGGCACCGGCAGACCCCTCTTGAATTGTTTGGATTCGATAGTCAATTTTTATGTTTAAATCAGTCTTAGAGGTTGCTTCTTTTAATCTTTCAATATTATTTTCACTACCAATAATCACAAATTCACTTATTCCCGCTGCGGCAATCAACTCAATCTGATGCACAATGATCTCTTTTCCACAAATTTTAATGAGTGGTTTTTCTTGTATAGGTCTCATTCTTTCACTTTTGCCACCCGCTAAAATAACTGCTTTCATTTTTTATAGGTAAAATAACAAAATTAAAACACCAAGTATAATTCTATATAAACCAAAAATCCTTAAACTGTGTTTTTTTAAGTATTTCATCAAAAAACTAACCGCAAAAAATCCTGAAAATCCTGAGGCAAGTAATCCTGCAATAATCAATTCCAAACTTACAGTTTCAATATCTCCGCTAAATGACTTAACAATAGCCAATAAAGTAGCGGCAGTAATTGCAATGCTACCCAGTAAAAATGAAAATCTAGCCGCTTCTTCTCTTTTAATTCCTTGAAAGATACCTGCTGTAATTGTTATTCCTGATCTGGATACTCCCGGTATTAGAGCTATAGCTTGAGCACAACCAATAATAAAAGAATTCAAAAAATTAATTTTCTTGATTTGCAATTTTGAATGAACATATTCGGCAATAAAAAATATCAGACCGACTAAAATTAATACAATAGCGACAGAAAATGAACTTCTGGCATAAAAATCAATGGTATCACCCAAAAACAACCCCACGAAAACAGCCGGTAATGTTGCTAAAACAAGCCATTTGATCAGTTTTTTTTCTTTCTCATAGCCTTTTTTTCTTTTAACAATAGCAACTGATGCCAAAAACAATTGTGAAAAATCTTTTCTGAAATATGCGAATATTGCAACCAGTGTTCCAAAATGTACTGCAATATCAAAGGATTTTAAACTTTCGACATGCAAACCCAGCCAATCCTCAACCAAAATCAAATGTCCCGATGAGGAAATAGGTAAAAACTCAGTAATTCCTTGCACAACACCAAGCAATACGGCTTCAAAAAGAGTCATAAATAGTGTAAATTATACTTGAATAAAACATATCAAAAAATAAATGATTAAACTATATCAATTTGAGTCTTGCCCTTTTTGTGTAAAAGTAAGAACAAAGCTTGATGAGCTGAATTTGGATTATCAAAAAATTGAAGTTGATCCATCTGACAAACCGGAATTAATAAAAAAAGCTAACAACGGTGTCGTGCCTGTTTTAGACGACAATGGCAGTATCATTGTAGAGTCTGCCGACATTATTGATTATTTGGAAAAGAAATATTCTTAGTTATCTATCTTAAATATACGTAAACCGAACCCATTCCACAATCTTTGGGATCAGCGGTTTTGAATTTTTTCAGTCTATGTTGATTTTCCAATTCAATTAACTTTCGTATTACAATAGGTCGTAATTTAGATTTGCCTTCCGGCGAGTTCCTACCTATTCCAAAGGTGATTAACACGAATTTATACCCCATTCCACGACTTTTATTGATATATTTTTCCACAATTTCAGGAGCATCTACTGTTTTTATGCCGTGTAAATCCAACATATCCTGATAAGTCGAAGGCATTCTTTTTTTTTCTTTGGAGTTATTTTTTGTTTCGTCTGGGTCACCAAAAGTCTTTTCTCCTTTATCGTAACCATTCATTCCACTTTCTTCAAAAAGTTCAGCAAATATATTTTTTTCTAACATTATTATTTGTCTAAAACATGTTTCACTCTTCCTTTATAACCTTTACCGCTCTTCTTGATCAAGTTTTCTTCACTATTTGGTCTAAAACTAAATTCAAGTTCTCTGGAATTATCTGTTTTCATTTCGTAGTCTGCAATACCATCAAGATATTTATCCGTATTTTCCAAAATTTCTTTTATTTGTTTCGATATTTCAACTCTGTTAAAACTCAGTATAACGCCGATAACATAAGATTTAATAAAAGTAACACCATTATTTCCTTTTATGATTATAAAAAATTCCTGTCCTGCTTTAAATTTTCCTTCTTTTGCATCACGATAAACGTTATTCAAATTCTCTTCCAGCTCAAGCTTAAATCTATTCTCAATTGCATTTGCGAATAATTCCATATTTTTCGATTATAAGAATTGATTTAATCAAAAATTATTTGATATGTCCAATCTAAAAGTAAATCCCGGCTAAAAAGGATCTTCACCTCCATCGTTCCAAGGATTGCATCTTAGAACTCTCCAAACGGCAAGTGGTATACCCTTAATCAGTCCTCGTTTTTCAATTATTCCAAATCCGTACTCTGAACAACTTGGATGAAATCTACAATATCCATGAGGAAAAAGATGTCTCAACCAACTGTGGTCCGGTGATAAAAGCTTTTGATAAAGCATTATTAAAAGCAAAAAGGGAATTCTTGGCAAATATAAAAAGCGATCCAAAGGACCGCGTTTTTTGTAATTAGAAGTAATTAGCTGGATTTTGTTTAATACCATTCTTTCTAACTTCGAAGTGTAAGTGAATTCCTGTTCTTCCGTATACTCTTCCTGTTCTTCCCATTTTACCGATTACGTCACCTTGACCCACCTGTTGACCATTGCTAACCGCAACGGTTTCCATATGAGCATAAAGTGTTTGCAACCCGTTTCCATGATCAATTATAACATGATTCCCGTATCCACCACCCCATGTTCCTGTTGATACCTTGATAATTGTACCTGAATTAGCTGCCCAAATTGGCGGTTTGCTAACATCAGCGATATCAATCGCATAGTGTCCGGCTCTATAACCTTGAGTAACTTTACCTCTTGTTGGCCAAATCATAGATTTTCCTACAGCCGGAGCCGCAGTTGAATTTGAACCGATACTTGCGCTTGAAGCAACTGATGGAGCACTTGCAACCACACGATTACTTGAAGCAACATAACTTGGAGTTGTTCTGATTACAGGCGCCGGTAATGGTTTAGCACCGGGAATGAATAAAGATTGTCCGGCCACTAAAGTTGTTTCGCCTTCCAACCCGTTTTGTTTAGAAATTGCCTCAGTTTCCACGCCAAATTTTTCAGCGATTTTTTCAATTGAATCACCTTTCTCAACATTATAGCCAACACCATCCACAGGCGGAACAAAAATTTTATCACCTGGCTTGATGGTGGAACTAGCGGAAAGACCGTTTTCCCATAACACTGTATTGGTTGAAACACCATAATCATTGGCGATTTCAGATAAAGTTTCCCCCGGCCTTACTTCATGAACAACCTTGCCGTTTACACCGGTCCTGTCTCCCAATTCAGTCTGTGGATTAATCTTTGGTATATATCCGTCTTGGCTTGAAAGTAAGATATTATCACTAAAATAATAGTCTTCAACACCCTCAAGAGTTGGAGTGTATACTGAGTTTAAAGTATTTGCACTGGTAGGATTGAAAACTCCTATAACAAATATTCCGGCTACAGCCATTGAATATGTTCTGAATAATTTATTGGAAGGGTTTACATTAGATTGATTATGAGATTTTTTCTTTAAAACACCCGTTATCGCCCCAGTATTCAAACTAAAAGACTTTAGTCCGTTAAAGACGTTAAGTCGTGTAAGTGTCCCAATCCCAGCAAAGACCTTTTTATGTCTTGCGCGACGAGCTGCAATATTTGCTTCCATCTTTAGCTCATCGTTATTTATATCACTCTGGTATTCTGTATTAATGGTTTTTTAAATTATGTTATATGTGTAGCCAACCCCCTAACAAGCATTTACCAATGATCGGCATACTGTACAGTAATTTAGTTTTTCTTTCGATGACTGTAACTTTTATTTTTGTTCTGGCAACACTCTAGCACGTTTATCAAGAATTTCAATTCTTTTTTTGGTTTATATTTATATATTAATCCATACATAATACTACTTGTTTATGTCCACATCTAGACATTAAGGTAGACATTGCGTGAAAATATTGAACAATTCTTAGCGAACAAATTTTAATAAGCCCATTGTTCTAGCTCTTTTAATGGCTTTAGCTAACATCTTTTGGTATTTAAGACTAACGCCGGTATAGTATCTGGGAACTATTTTTCCATACTTTGACACATATTTTTTTAATAGTTCAACATCCTTGTAGTCAATATATGCAATATCTGCTTTGGTGAAGGGGCAAGGTTTCTTATATTTATTCTTAGCCATTTTTATAATAAGTTATATATATTAATAAATATCGCTCTTCCTGAGAAGAGCACGGACGTGAAGTTCATCTAAGCTTTCTTTTCAGTTTCTTTTTCGATATCTGCTTCAACTTTTTCCTTTTCAAAGTCAGCCAATGATTTTGGCTCGTATTTGAAAGGTACTTTAATCAAAAGATGTCTGATCACTTGTGTATCCAATCTTAGATTTGTTTCCAATTCAGAAACTTTTTCCGGGTTGAAAGAAAAATTATATACCGCATAAAAACCTTTATCTTGTTTTTTCATTGTATATGCCAAATCTCTTTCACCCCAAACATCTTCAAAGAATATTTTTCCATCGGCTTGAAGCTGTTTTTTGATTGATTCAAGTGTTTTCTTAGCTTCTTGAAGACCATTATCCATACTGATAATAATCATCAATTCGTATTTTAATTCTGCATTTTCCATTCTTTGTTCGGGTTAAGTTATATTACTAAGCCTATGAATTCTGTCCATAAGCACAAAGAAGCATTCGAAATCTATCAAATACCGAAATGATTGGCAAGTTAAATTAAAAAATTATTAAAAAATATGGCAAGAGATTATCGATTAAGACTTACCCGGAGTCTTCGTTAAACTACATATTTATGCTATAATAACTGGATATATTTAGGTAAATACATGTCAAAGCAAACAAAAATACTCAAAGATAAAACTTATTACATTGAAGGCAATGATTCGGAACAGCCTGTTAAAACGCTTAGGGAAAGTGAAATACATGAATCGGTTTTTGAAGAAAACTTGGATGCCAATCAAAAGGAAGGGGATCCATATTTAAAAGCTGTTTTTTCTTGGATAGCTCCAGAATATTTACAGCACCCCAAATCAACAACATGGTGGGTAATGGCCGGATTTATCTTTTTGATAGCGATAATATTGGAAGCGGTAACAGGAAATTGGACTATGTTACTGGCTACTGTAACTTTTGCCGTTGTTTATTATGTTGTTCATGAACATGCTCCTCCAAAACATACCAAAGTGGTTATTTCTGAAATGGGGATAAAAGTTGGACATCAAAAAATTCCCTACTCTGAAATCGAATCATTCTGGATTCTATATGATCCACCTTATCTAAAAAGACTTAATATCAGAACTAAAAAGTCATTTTTTGCCGATTTGGTAATTGAACTGGAAAATGAAGATCCTTCGGAAATTAAAGAGTTTTTATCTCAATATATTATCGAAATTCCGGATAAAAAAGAGCATTTGACAGATACAATACTAAGAATTTTAAAATTATAATGAATCCTCCTAGATCACATCAAGAAAAACAGCCGAAAGCCGCAACAAATTCACCCAAAATGGTGGAAGATAAGCCAAGTCTGAAAAAATTTAAAGAAAAACTTGGTGAAATTCACGAAGAACAGAAGAAAAGATTGCGTGAAAAAGCTTCTGAATCGTTTTTGCGCGGTTCTATCGGTCAAAAAAACTGGGAGCAATTGTTTGATAAGGGTGAAAATAGACTGATGGAATTGAAAAACAAGTATTTTAATCAAAGACAAACTTTGCTGGATCAAAAAAAAGCACTTCGAGAATCTTTGATATTGGATAACGCTGAAACTGAAATGGAGGAATTTACGAATATTTTTAGGGGCATTATTGATCATTTTCGAAATAAAGGTGAAATAACAGAGGTGGAATTGGTCAGAGTGGAAGCAATGTTTAATGCAATGAAGCAAATGGAAAGCAGTCCTGAAATTCAAGATCTTTTCATGAAAATATTAAGTGACAAGCCTCTTGCTAAAGAAGACTTTCGCAAATTAATAAGTTTTATCAAACCTATTGATATCAAATCTGAGAATGATCCTAAGAAACTATTTGAAGGCGCGGAAACAGGAGCTTTGATTTCTGCATTGCAGCCTGCTGAAAGGATAGAGTTAATCAAAATGCTCTATCAAATTAAAAGCCCTTCGGAGGCAACGGGAATACTTGAATCAATGATTCATCACTCAATGCTCAGCAATGATCAAATCGATTATTTAATCAAATCAGAAATTATTCCCCGAGAAAAAGCCTTGATGATTAAACAAAAAAAAGAAAACGGAACTTATCAAAAAATACAGGAAAAATATTTGGAATTTCTTTGTGAACTTCAAAATTCCCAAAAAGGAAAAACAGCCTACAACAATCTGGATAAAGTTGTTAGTAAGAAGGGTCTGGTTGCTGTTGCTGGAATATGGGGGGCCGCTACGGCTTTGATAAATTTCGGAGTGAATTTTGACTTGAATAAACCCTTTAGCAGCTCTGTTGATGCATTAAAAAGCCCCTGGTTTTTAATCGGTACAGGAACAACTTTGGCGTCAATTGCAACTCTTGCACCCGCAGCTGCTCCGGAAACAACCAAAAAGGCCACCGATTGGGTCAAAGAATTTTTCTCCGGACCCGAATATAAACAAAAGTTAAGGGAAAAAGAAAGACAAGAGCTTCAAGCATACATGCTGGAGCCAATGAAAAAAAATCCAAGGTTCACAGAATTAATTTTAAAAAAATCTAACAAAGGTAAATCGGTCTATGAAGTTCTACTCGAAATGCGACAGGAAATTCAAAACAAAAAGTTATCCGAAATCAGTCTTGAAGAACTTGAGAAAAGGCTGGATTCAAGTCAACGAATTGCGCTGAATGAAGCTCTTTCCACGACTTATGGTCAAGACAAGCGAGCAGCCCTTGAATTACAGCTGAAAAGTTACGTTTGGATAGGTGAGGGACTGGGATTGGATAATCATAGTAAAATCGAGAACTTTATCAACGAATATCAACATTCTCAAGGAATCAAATAAAAACAAATATGCCTAATTATCAAATAAATCAAGAAATAAAGCTAAATTTAAAGCATCTGATAGCTGAAATATTTGGTGATCTTGAACGACAAAGACAAGGCAAAAAGCTGGATGGAAACAAAGCTATTGTTCTTGAGGCGTTAACCAGCATTAACTTAAAAGGTGAGGTTGGAAAAACCATTCAATCAATAGCCAAAGTGCAAGAAATTGATTCGATTCTGGAAGGTTCTTACTTTCCTTATCAAGAAAGAGGCAAAAACCCATTGGCTGATAGAAGCAGGAGAGAAGATTTATTGGCTTTCCTGAATTCTGTTAAACAAAGTTATTATAATATCACGGATCAAGGAAAAAGCAGGGAATTCATGAGACCCAAATATGATTCTGAAAAGGACAAATTAACTTATGATGAAGACACTGACAGAAGACTATTCAATTTTATACTTTTGCCCGCAGTTAACGCTATTGAAAATCTGCATGTTGAACCTTCACCTCAACCTGAAGAACCGGCGCTTTCCGAACAAGATAGTGCAAAAAATCCTTATCATAATCTTACCGATAGATTGCTTGTGCAAGGAATTTCCGGTGAATTTGATCAAACCCTGACTCTAGCTGATATATCTGCCGTTAATGAAGCGATTCAAGCGGCTTTAAAGCTTGACCCTAATCAAAAAATTGCAGATATCATCAAACAAACACTCAAAGGTAGAGGTAAAAATGTTTTTGTGACTGAAGAGGGAGATGTTATTCCATTCAATCCCGAAAGTTTTCCCGGATTCACAATCAACGCAGATGGATTAAATACTTTGAGTTTTTCTAAAATTAACAGAGGATTAAATAGACGACTTGGAAAAAAACTGCAAACCGACTTCGTTATTGCCAGTGGAGGATCGATCACTTTTTCTATTGTTACTAAAACTATCAAAACTCCCGGTAAGGAAACGGCTACCCCATTTGATGCCGCAGAAGTTCAATTTGACATCAGTGGTGGTGTAGGCAACAACATTAGTTTTGTTATTCATGATAATGAAGACAATCAAGACTATTTGGTAACGGAACATATACCTGACATTCGAGGAGATCAAAAAATAGTTCATCAAGTGAGAAGACCAAATGATAGTGAAATGGGAGACTTTGATTCTCTTTCTCCTGATCTTGAGTTACCTCAAAAAGATTTACCGCGACTTGAATCAATGTCACTGGGTAAAATGTTTGAAGAAGCGGAAAGGTTGAAAGATCCCGAGTTGGCAAGAGATCAAGCTAGACCAAGCAATCAAGTGGGAAAAATATCGGTTGAGCCAAAAATTGACGCAGTTCAACCTTTGGACGGAAATCTTGGTATACCAATTCCATCTCCAACCTCTTCAAGACCAGGACTGGAGAGAAAGAAACAAGGCAAGTCAACAACTCAAAAGAAACCTCAACAAGTCAAATCCAGAGAAAAATTCACTTTAACTCTGCCCGGTCAAACTCTAAAAGCAAAGAGTCCCATTAAATCGCTTGATAAAGAACAAAAAGAGATCCCCCAACCTAAAGTGAATGCGGAAAAAAGAAGACAATTTCGTCTTAAACAACAAGCGGCGAAAGCGAATCTTCAAGCTCCCACTAGACAATCACCTCAAGTTCAAGCAGCTCAGTCTTCAGCCGAAAAAAGACCGGGATTCATCAAATGGGGTTTGCGAGTCGCAGCTGGTACAGCAGCCGGATCAGCGGTTGCCGGTGGAGGCATATCATTATTTGCAATACTAACTTAGTAAAATGTTTTACAAAAAATTTCTTAAAAATCAAAAAATTATTTACCTTTTATTCTTTTCTGTAATCATATTTTTACCGGAATTTGCAGGCGCACAAACTTTTGAAATACCAGAGGCCACCAATGATATGATTGCCAATTTTTTTGAATTGATCAATTTGTTCCTGGCATTTTTGCAGGTATTGCTTTGGCCGATCATTCTGATGATCGGAAGTCTCTTGAGCAATGATTTATTGTTTGGAAATGGAATGTCAGATATTATTTTAAATATTTGGCAAGCCGTTAGAGATTTTGTAAATATTTTTCTGATTCTGATTTTATTATTTGTGGCAATAGTTAATATTGCAGGTTGGTCAAAAGAAGAATTCCAAATTAGAGTTGTTCTTCCTAAAATAGCAATTGCTCTGATTGCCGTAAATTTTTCTTTTGTGGGTACCAAATTTGTCTTGGACACCGTTAATGTTGTTTCAACTGCAATTTTTGCCATCCCAACAACTACGGAAATGATTCAATCTGAGCCGGAAGGCAGCTCTGATGAATCTAAACCGGCATTATTAGCCGGCGGTATAACCACGGAACAAGAATTGTCTGACGAAATTTGCGGACCATTGACTGAAGCAATCAATAAAACTAAAAAAAAGATTGGCTCAACCTCAAGTGATGATCCGGATACTACTACAATAAATTTTGATATTTGTCAGCCGGTTTCAGGTGGTGATGCTACAGACGCTTCGGGAGGTGGAGCATCTGGCGCGACAGAACAAAGCACGACAACGAGGTACGAATTAACCAATTTTGGAAAAAATCTTTTCAAAGGATTTAAGGCTCAGAATGTTTCATTGATTTTAGCTGTGGAATTTATGAAAATTACCGAATTACCCAAAATTGATGTAAAAAAAGTGGATGATCTGTTTTCTTTAAGTATTTCGTCACTTTTTGCCGTTGTACTGTATGTTATTTACGGTACGGCATTTGTGGCATTATTTATTACTTTATTGTTCAGAGTTGTAGTTCTATGGATAACAATTGTATTGTCACCATTAATAGCACTTGGACTGACCGGTATCAGTAGATTGGCGGAAAGAGCTACCACCGGAGAAAATTCCGTTGGACAACAGTTTATTACGCATGCACTTATACCGATAAACATATCAATAGTTTTAACAATCGGATTTTTAATTATAGTCAACCTCAAGGCGGCAAAATCTGGATTTTTTGTTAATACATTCGCCGGAGGTTTGAATTCTTTACCTATCAGTACATTGCAAGACCTGATAGCGGGACTGGCCACTGCGGCTTTCATTTGGATGGCGGTCTTTGATTCTCTGGACAAAGGTAGAGGTGCAAACTTTGTGAAAGGTATTGGATCTACTATTTCTGGAGCCGCGACAGGTTTGGCCAAAGCACCTTTATATTTTCCTATCATTCCTGTTACTACTCAAAAAGGAGAGAAGAAAAACGTTGGTGTGGCTGCACTTGGAACACTGGCGGGAGTTCCGCAACGTTGGATACAAAAGCAACAAGGGGAATACAGAGAATTGTTTGGAGCTACACCTGATATTAAAGAGTTCAGTCAGCAATTTAATGCAGCAAAAAATCATCAAGAGAGATTGAATTTGATTAGAGATAATATTGATGTTTATGAACCAACAGACAAAATCGATAAAGCTGAAGGAACAAAACTTGCTCAAAGAATCAGACAAGATAGATCGGATTGGGCCAGATTGCTTGACAAAGAAGGGCTTAGATACAGAAGTGTGGAAGCATTTGCCAAAGCTCTGGAAGAAGGACGTGTTGAAGTTAGAGATTTTCAACAGATTAAAGAAAAAAATCCTAATGCCTTCGCCAAGCCTGTTGATGATTATGTTAAAGCTCATCAGGAAAAATCTCAAAAAGCAGCCAATGAAGCTAAAAGTGCAGGTATTACTATGGCAGCGGACAGATTTATAGAGGCTTCAAAGAAAACACTTCAAGCAGCTGAAGCTGAAACAAATCCAAACAAAAAGAACGATATAATCAGACAAGCTGATTCAGGAGGAAGTACTCAGCAAGTTGCCTTAACAAAGGCCGCAGAAAAAGCAAATGAGCTTCAGATTGATAATAAAACAAGCGCGATTTTAATTGAACCGGAACAAATCAGGATTGCGCAAGATCTTAACAAGCACCTAGAGGATTCAGGACTAAAACAACGACAAGAAAGAAAAAAACAAATAGAAACTCTGCTCATCGACAAAAAAGGCATGCATCCGGTAGGTGCAGACAGATTGGCACAAAACATAGTTAACGGAACTGCCGGTGGTGGGCAACCCCAACAACAACCTCAACAACAACCCCCACAACAACCCCCACCAGAAGATCAAGAAACAACCCCTGGAAATAATGATCAGCAATAAAAGTAGTAAAAAAATCATTAGGTTTTAGGAGTTTGACTAAAGTAGAAAATATATTAAAATAACAAGAGATTAAAGATTATCATGCAAAAGAATTTCCATAATAAAATTAGCGACATTCAAAAAAATGATAATGCCTTTATGCCGGCTAGATTGGTTTATATTAATAATCTGCAACCCGGTAATACACCCGAGAGAAATTCGGAGTCACCGGAAAATTCTGATAGCAACAAAACAAGAGGGCTTGAAGTCCCTAGTTTAATCACAAAACATGCCAGTGAAAAAATTAATCGCCAAATTGAAAAAGTCACGATTCTAGCTGAGTTGTCAGGAAAAGAGGGCTTGATTGACCCTGAAAATGCTGATGAAAAAGCAATAATTGAACGAATTAAAAATTTGAAAACTTCTTCCGAAAAAGCAAGAAGTGTCACTATTGAAGCAGATAGGAAATTAAGAATCTTTTTGCAATCACTTTTATCTTTGAAAGATCAAGATAATCTAAATTTGTTCAATCAAGAAGATATTCTAAGTTTTGCGGGAGCAATTAATATTAACCCTTTATTATCAGAGATAGAGAAAATTCAAAATAACAACAACAATAGCTCTTTGGAGGCTTTATCGGAACAAGACATTGATTTTCTGAAAAGAGCAAAACATAACACTATCAATACTATAGTTAACAGATTAAAATCTGAAAACAAATTGACCGAAAACCAAGCTTCAAGTCTTCTCAGCAAAGGTCCGAAGTCACCGGAGGAAATAAAAAGAATCAAAGAAAATTTTTTAATTAAACTAAATCAATACGACAGGACTAATCAAAGCACTTATTATCAAAAATTAAGTAAAATTTTTACGTCATTGAAAAATGGAGAAATGGCCTTTGAAAAGTCAATTAATGAGCTTAGTGAAATATCCAGAACTTTGACTGAATATATGAGAAAAGCAGAAAATGAAGCTATACACAAAGCGAAAAAAGCTAAACATCTGGAAGAATTAAGCAAGTCTACCGGTTTGCAAATTGAAGAAGGTACTGAACTCGAATCTGAGGTATGGCTTATTGATCCATTAAATCCTGATCATTCAGGACAAAAAGTTACTTTAACCATTGAATCTGTTTCATTTAATCCTGTTAAATGGATAGAACAAGACGAAATTTTTGATATAGCCGAACCTTCTCAGCCAACTATTGAATATTCTTATATTCCTGTCGGTCAAACTCAAAAAGTAACTGAATTAAAAACAGCTGCGGATTTTAAGCGAATGATCTCTGTCAATAATGTCTCGGAAAAAATTGATTCATTGGGTAGTTTGGAGTCTAAGCTTAATATTTCAGGAAAAATTAGAGAAGGCTCAAAATTTGAATTTTTTAATAAACAAAACAATCAGTCCGAAATAATTGAAATTAAACCACTTTCTTCAAATACAATACAGCTTTCCAGACCTGTTATCATCGAAGAAGCTAATCCGCAAAAAGGCGTAGAATCGGCCACCATTAAAGAAAAGCTTACCTATGGTGAATTTTCCAAATGGTATAAAAAAATGCTGGTTTTTCCGTTAATTGAAAACCTGCAAGAATTGAATTCTAAATTGGAGGAGCATACGGATTCTATGAATAAAAAATTTCAAAGAACTGAACATTATCCCCCTATCAATATAAATTCCCCAAAGCCTATTTATTTAATGTATGACGATCAAAAGGAAAATATTTATGTTGTCACTGATGCCAATGATCAAGAAATCACTTTTGATAATGGAGAAAAAAAGTCCCCAACTGATTTTTTGCGATGGGTTAAAGAAAATGGTGTGGAACTTGCTGATCCTGAAACCAGAGCGGAAAGAGAAGCACAAAGAATGGCTTCATCGGAAACCAGCGATAGTGATTTGGAGAAAAAAATCAAAGAATATCAAAACAAATATGAACAGGAGCTTGAAGATAGGAATAAGTCCATTCAAGAAGGTAAAAAAGAATCAGCAAAAACTGCAGATAAGCCGGGAATTTTAAAAAGTGTATATAATTTTTTTGCCAAAGACACAGTCTACATGGATGCAATGCAAGTTTATGAAATGTTCAAACAAATCAAAGAATTTTTTGAAAAGAAACGCGAAAAAACCACTAATAGAAAGGTCGGAGAAGTCGGTGAAAAATTTTATAAAGGTATGCCGTTTGTTAGTAGCTTATCTGACAAAAACAGAGAGCTTAAAGCGGGAGAGGATGCTGATGAAGTTAAAGCAATCAAAGAAAGAATGGAAAAGACTATGACTCCTTCTGAAAGATTGGAAGAAGTTTTCAAAGCCAAAACCAAAAACAAATTGAAAGCTGCACTGGAATCTGCATGCGAACTGGGACTTGTCAGGTGGGAAGATGATGAAAAACTACATGAGCATCTTAATAAAGTTTTGCCCCCTGCGACTTATGGAGAAAAATATCCGGATCATCAAAATGATTTAGTTGTCATTGGAGATAAAAAAGAGGGAGTTGTTAAAAGAGATCAACTTGAATTGAGAATTGATGAATACTATGGAGAAGGTACCTTTTCTTCGATGTATAGCTCTAACATGTCTAAATATAATGAGAAAAAACAATATGCCAACAACAATTTTCATAATACTGAGTTTTTGCATGGTGGTGTATTGGAAACGCTTCAAGAAATGCTATATAACCATATCAATAATCGAGGAACGGTAGATGCCGCAACTTTTGATGGATTATTGGAATATGGAATGGCCAATGAGTTTAAAATGGAAGACTCCCTTATGTTGCTTTTTACGGCTCTGGGTGTGAAAAACAAAAATGGAGAAACTCTGATAGCTAATTCGAGATTTTATCCATATATTGCATCAATGAAGGAAAATCCGGCATTCATATTTTTTGCGGTAGGGCATGAACAAGTTGACGAAAACGGTAATCCTACAGGAGAAAAAGGAAAACTTTCCTTTAATAATTTTCAAAAACTCTATCGAGAAGTTGTTGTTCCTGATGTTCAAGCAAACATGGCCAAGGGTGAAAAAGGTAGTAAAGCCTTCAAGGCTGGAAAAAATATGGTGGATTGGATACAAAGAGAAGTTTTAACTCACAAAAGAGTTAAAACCAGAATATCCGACAAATCATCGGCCAATGTCGATCCGATGTTGTTTTACCATGTCGGCCCAATTCTTTCTGAAACTACTGATATTGAACATTTGCTAAGACAAGGTTATGGAGGTCGCCAAAACTTGACTTTGCTTAAAAACATGTATGCCGGATATAATAATCAGATGAAAATCAAAGCGGATTTGGCGCAAAGTGGAGAAGCTTTAAGAGTTGAAGAATTTGCTTCAATGATTTCCGCATTTATTTTCTATGATTCTGTATTAAGAAACCAGGTGGAAAGCAAATCCACAAGATTTTTAAGTTTTAATGAGCCAACTTGGAATTCCAAGCCGGAAGTTGACAAAGAAACAACAGTCAGAGAGTTTTCTGATAACTCTCGACAATTTGTAAAAGAATTCTTACTTGGAGTGGCAAAAAATACTAATGATTCTCAACTGGAAGAAATAATAAACACATTATTAATTCAAAACAAAAGAATATCCGATTCCGATATTAATGAGGTTTTTAACTTGGTTCAAAAGAAAATTATCACTTTTGCCAGAGATAATAAATCAGAATTCTCAAAGTTAACCAAGCTAAGATCCGGTATCAAAGGTATCAGTGGTATGTCTATGACCAAAGAAGAAGCCGAGCAAGCTGAGGCTAAAGAAGCTGAAGAACAAGCAAAAGCTGCCTAAAAAAGCAAAGGGGGGCTTCTTATGAAGCCCCCCAGCACTCAATCGATTGACTCACAATCGAGGCAGAGGAGTCACTGTTGCAGAGAGCTTTTTTCGTGAGGTTTTTCTCAGAACTCCGGCTGAAACCAGCCGTGCCCCTCTCTCGTCCTTGAGAAAACCGTAGTCTCTTTTTGAGCGAAAGGCCCCGAGCCTGATTGCTATCGCTGTCACAATTATTACACCGGCGGCAATCACCAATATTCCAAAAGTCTCCATATCCTCTCCTTATCCTTGTTG
>WJLA01000097.1 GCA_014728765.1 Candidatus Peregrinibacteria bacterium | reverse complement strand
TGGCTGCGCGATCCGTCCATCAGCTCGTTCAATTATTACCTCGTACAGGAGGAGCGCACGCTCAAAAGCGAGATCGACGCGCTCTATTACGTGGTGCAGGCGATTTTGTGGCACGGTGACATCTCCGCCGTGAACAACTACGCGGCGCGCCCCATCCTCAGCCCGGAAAGCGCGATCCTTTTCGTGGTCGGCCTGGGAATCGTGCTGGGGCGTCCCCAATCGCCCGCCCACGCCCTGACGCTGATCGGGACGGTGTGCGGCCTCATCCCGGCGCTGCTTGCCCGGCAGGGGACGTCGTTCAGCGTGTTGATCGGCATGACGCCGTTTATTTACGCGGCGGTCGGCCTCGGTGCGGACGGCCTGCTCAGCGGTTTCAGCAAGCGGCCCTCCCGCGAAATCAGCCGCCCGGTGCTGCTCATCGCGCTGATCGTGATCGCGGTTCTGGCGGTATGGACGGGCCTTGACCTGTGGGTAAACTGGCCCGCATCCGTGCCGCGCGATATTTATAACGCCCACCTCGCCGATCTCGCGCGGACCGTCGAGCGCCGCCTTGATACTGCACCCGACGCGATCACGTTTTGCAGCTACGATCTCGGACGCTCCACGCTGACGCATCCCGATGATGCGTGGGTGCTGGAAGCGATGCTGCACCCGGATATCCCCGTGCGGGCGTTCGACTGCCGTAACGGGATGGTCATCGCGGAAGGGGGGGAGCGCCAATGGCTGCTGTTGGCCCGACCGACCTATCCCGGCCTGATGACGCCGCCCGTCGCAGATTGGTTCGGCATGGCGGAACCCGTCGAAGGCGCGCCAGATAGCACCTTTTACGAACTGGCAGTCGCCCCCACGCTGGAAGATCGCGTCGGGGCGCTGCTCACCACGTCGCCGACCGGCTACCCGCCGGACGGCCCGAGCGGCGGCGGTCCCGCACAGTTGCCCGTGCCGTTAGATGGCAGTCTTAGCTTTTTGGGCTACGAAGTCCCGACCGATGAATACAAGCCCGGCGAAATCGTGCGCGTGATCACCTATTGGCGCGCAGATGCCGAACCGGAATGGGATCAGGACTTCGATCCCGGCGATATGCGGCTTTTCGCCCACATCTTGCCCGATCCGGCTTCCCGCCCCATCGCCCAAAGCGACCTGCTCAGCACGCAGATAAGCACGCTGCGCGTCCGCGACATCTTCATACAGGTTTCCGACATCGTGCTGCCGTCTACGCTCGCGGCGGGCAGCTATGATATATCCGTCGGCCTTTATAACACCGCGTCCGATGAGCGCCTGACCTTCTACGATTCTGGCGGGCCACGCGGCGACCGGCTTTTTTTGCAGCAGATCACCATCAACAGGGATGAGGGCTGAATGTTCGAAATCGTCTTTCTCGGCACGTCGGCCTCCGCCCCTTCGATTCACCGGGGCCTCAGCGGGCAGATCGTCATCTGCCGCGATCACCGCTTCCTCATCGACTGCGGCGAGGGCACCCAACGCCAGATTCTCAAGAGCGGGTTGGGTTTCCGCCGCCTGGAACACATCCTCATCACGCACGGTCACCTTGACCATATCCTGGGGCTGGCGGGCCTGCTCTCGACATTCGTCCGGTGGGAGGCATTCGAACGGTTGGGCATCTATGGCAGCCCGCGCGCGCTTGCCCGCGTTCGCGATCTGATCTACGGTATCGTGCTCGGCCCGGCAGCGGACCGCTACCCGCTCAACATCGTCGAAACGTGGCCCGGCTCTATCATGGAGACGAAATATTTCGCGCTGAGCGCGTTTAAGGTGCTGCATCGGGGCGCGCAGTGCCTCGGCTATGCGTTCGAGGAACCCGAACACCGCCCCTTCCTCGCGGAAAAGGCCGAAGCGCTCGGTGTGCCGTTCGGCCCGGAGCGAAGCCAATTGGTGCGCGGCGAATCCATCACGCTGGAAGGCGGGCGCGTGATCGAACCCTCGGACGTGCTCGCGGATGCGATTCCGGGCGCGAAGCTGGTGCACGTGGGCGATGCAGGCGATACGGGCACGCTCATCGAACCGGCACGCGGCGCGACCTGCCTCGTGATCGAGGCGACCTACCTGCACCGCGACGTAGAAATCGCGCGGCAGTTCGGCCATTTGACGGCCCGCGACGCCGCCGAACTCGCCATCAAGGCCGAGGTTGACACGCTCATCCTCACGCACATTTCGCGCCGCTACTTTGAACGCGACGTCCTCGCGGAGGCGCGCGGCATCTTCCCCGATTCCTACGTCGCCCGTGACTTTGACCGCTTCCAGATCACGCGGGAGGGCGTCCGCAAGGTGGAAGATGCACCCCGCGAAGAAGACGATCTCGAAATCTCAGAATAATCTTTTAAGAAAGGAAATCGTATATTATGAAAATAGCCGTTACTGGTTCCATCGCGTATGACTACCTGATGAAATATCCGGGCCGCTTCAGCGACGAAATTTTGCCGGAAGCGCTCGATCACATCAGCCTGAGCTTTCACGTCGAGAGTATGTCGCGTCATTGGGGCGGCACTGCCGCCAACATCTCCTATACGACCGCGCTGCTCAAGGAGCACGCGATCCTTTTCGGGACGGTTGGCGCGGAGGATTTCGGCCCGTATCATGAATGGCTAACGGGCGTCGGCGTCGATTTGGGCGGCGTCATTGAACTGGAGGGCCAATATACCGCCTCCTACTTCGGTAACACGGACCGCGATAACAACCTGCTCGCGGCGTTTTACGGCGGCGCGATGGACGCGGCGTACCAGTATACGCTCGCGGGCG
>WJLA01000096.1 GCA_014728765.1 Candidatus Peregrinibacteria bacterium | reverse complement strand
AATGCTCAAGCTATGCCACTCAAATTCATCATATCAAACCGCAAGCTCTGGGAGGAAAACATGAACCGGCTAATTTGCAGCCGCTTTGCGCAGAGCATCATGCGTTGGAGCATCTTAAGGAGAGGCAAAAATTATGGTCGGTAAAACGATGATTGCTGCGCATTAACAAGCGGCGAAACGATGATTGATGCGCATGACCAAAGCGGCAGTCGGCAAAATACTGCCGTATTTAGAAACGCCATAGGCCAAACTTGAACTCAAATTCTACTCCTTCAGCTTTATGCTAAGACTTAACCACAAAGTTTACCAACTTGCCGGGAACATAAATTTCTTTGATTATTTCTCCTTCCGCCAAGTATTTGGCTACATTTTCGTCCGAGCGAGCCTTTTCTTTGATCAGCTCAGGTGATGCATCTGCGGCAACTTTAACTTCTCCGCGTAATTTTCCGTTAACTTGAACTACTATCGATATTTCTGATTCAACCAATAATGATTCATCATATAAAGGCCAGTCAGCCAAATGTATTGAACCGATTTCACCGGATCGATGCCATAATTCTTCAGTAATATATGGAGCAAAAGGTGCCATTACCAGCAAGTAAAGCTTCCAAACTTCCAAATCAATCTTTTCCTCTCGACTCAAGAAGTTTGAAAACTCCATGAATTTTGCGATAGATGTATTAAAACTTAAGGCTTCAATGTCAGCTCCAACTTTTTTGATCAAACGATGAGCTTCTTTCATCTGCTCTGCAGAAGAAAAGTCAGCTAAGACCTTAGATTGCAGTCCCCAAATCTTGTTCACAAATCTAAACACTCCTTTTTCGCCATCCAAATTCCAAGCTTTATCTTCTTCCAGTGGACCCATAAACATTTCATACATACGAAGCGTGTCGGCACCATGTCTATCCATCACATCGGTCGGATTGATAATGTTTCCCCAACGTTTACTCATTTTTCTGTTGTCTTCACCCAAAATTAGACCTTGATGGCGATGCATGGTGAATGGTTCATCAAAATCAATATATCCCGCATCGTATAATACTTTTGTGAAAAAGCGTGAGTATAAAAGATGGCCGTTTACATGTTCACGACCTCCAATATAAAAATCAACCGGCATAAATTTGTCCAGAGCTTCACGTGATGCAAACGCTTCTGAATTATGAGGATCAAGATATCTATAATAATACCAACTGGAACACATAAAAGTATCGAGTGTATCAACTTCTCTACGCCATCCTTCCGGTATGCCATCATGAAATTTCTCCGAATAAGTTAAAGGTGATCTGCCCGTTGGCATAAAATCAACATCATCTGGCAACAAAACGGGCAAATCAGCCTCATCAACAGGCTGTAATTCGTTATTTTGATCATATAGCATTGGAATGGGAGCCCCCCAAAATCTTTGTCTGGAAATAGACCAATCACGCAATTTGAAAGTAGTCTTGGCTTCTCCTCTTTCATTTTCCTCTAGCCAATCTATAGTTTTATTTTTTGCTTGATCAACTTCAAGTCCATCCAAAAAGTCGCTGTTTATCAATATGCCATGTCCCGTATGAGCTTCATTTTCCGAACCACCGGAAATAACCGGAATAATTTCCAATCCGAATTTTCTGGCAAATTCAAAATCTCGCTCATCATGAGCTGGCACACTCATAATTGCTCCGGTTCCATATCCGCTTAAAACATAATCCGCCACAAAAATTGGAATAGTATGACCGTTAACAGGATTAATCGCCTCAACACCATTCAATCTAACGCCGCTTTTGTCTTTATTCATTTGTCTTTCCAAATCCGTTTTTTGAGCAGCGACCGAGGCATATTTTCTAATTTCATCAATATTTTGAATTTTCTCTTTAAGTTGTTCGATGATTTCATGTTCCGGAGCTATCACCATAAAAGTAGCTCCAAAAATTGTGTCGGGGCGAGTAGTAAATACTCTCAAAACTTCTTTTGAACCATCAATACTAAACTCAATTTCAGCTCCTACACTCTTTCCAATCCAGTCTTTCTGCCTTTTGATAGTTTCAGCCGGCCAATCCAATTTATCAAGATCTTCAAATAAACGATCCGCATATTCGGTGATGCGCAGATACCATTGCTCCATTAATTTTTGTTCCGCATTTGTTCCGCATCTTTCGCAAGCTCCATCAGTGACTTGTTCGTTTGCCAACACAGTCTTGCAACTTTCGCACCAATTGACTTTTTGTTCTTTTCTATATGCTAGATTTCGCTTGTACATCAATAAAAAAAACCATTGCGTCCATTTATAAAAACCGGGTTCATGGCTTCCCACACTCCTGTCCCAATCGACCGAAATTCCCATTCTTTTGATTTGATAGGTGAAGTTTTCGACTGCCTTTTCAATCGTCTGCTTAGGGTGCACATTGTTTTTAATTGCATAGTTTTCAGCAGGCAATCCGAAGGAATCCCAGCCAATAACCTGCAATACTTTTTTGCCTTCCATTCTCTTGTATCTGGCATAAATATCACAAGAGGTATAAACCTCTGCATGTCCGACATGTAGACCGCTACCTGATGGATAAGGCAATTGAGGTAAAACATATAATTTGTTTTTTTGATCAATCTCATTAAGATCCGGTGTGGAATATAGCTTGTCCTGCTCCCATTTATCTTGCCATTTGGCTTCAATTAAATTTACATCGTATTTTTCCATTTTTTAGTAATTATTTTCGGAATTTTGAGTTATAGTAACTGCAGAAACATATTTTGCCAAGAAAACAAAATGCTTGACAAAAAGAAAAAGAGTTATAGAATATCATTCTTATAAATAAATACCTTATGGATAACAGAATATCGAGAATATACATTCCTCTGCATGAAACTTCTTTTGATGAAGTTATGCAAAAATTAACTTATATCTCTCCGGAATATTATCATTTTGAAAGCAATAAAATGGATACATTTCCTATGCCGGCAGAAGAATGGGAACAGCCTAGATTTGAAAAATATGCGGGAGAAGATGCTTTAATTAGTAGAATTGTCACTGAAGTCGGATTACTTGAGATAATTCGTACAAAAAAATGCTTGATTTTTAAACTTGCCGGAAAAATAAGCGCTATCAATGAAGTTGACTCCACTGCTCAAAAGTCTTTCGATATGCTTAATAGAGAATATCGATCTAAACTGAATATCGATAGATTTAAAAAAAGAATTAACAAAGTTGCAAGATACACTGCTATTTTCGGTTTATCCGCACTTGCTTTATGCGATATAAAACAGCCGGAAACACAAGCCAATGAACATGATAGGCAAGTGGATTTGAATGGAATAGTAGATCCGAGTATGCAGAGAAAAGTTACTTCTGATACTCCTGATTTGACAAAAGAAGAAAAAAAACTTTCACCGGAAGAGCAAAGGCTTGAGTATATGATTGAAATAGTCAAAGAAAAAAGTCCTACTTTAAAAAAATATCTGGATGGTCCTGTTGAATTTCAAGGTAAAAGAGGACTCGGTTACCAATTTTTTTCAGATATGTTAAGTGCAATGAGGGAGCTTAATCCATCTTCTTATGCCAAGCAGAGAGAAATTCTGAAATTGCAAGAAGGGTTTAATAAAGGATCTGGCTTAAATGCGAGAGTACAATATGCAGGTAAAACTGAAAAAGAGTTAAGAATGCTTGAGTGGGGTGAAACTGAAGTACGAAAAAGCTATCAAGGAAGAAATTCTATTGGCAAACTGGCTACTATCAAACGAACCATCAAGGATTTTGAACATTTACAACCTCTCTCGGAAGATGAGAAAACCGATTCGGAAGTTCACGATAAATTATTTCTTTATAATGATTTTGAAGAACATACAAGGTTGATAGGCCCTGATTATCAGGTTCATTTAAGAAATCCTCATGATGTTAGGCCTGGTGAAAAGGTGGATTATAGAAGCACTGAGCTTT
>WJLA01000095.1 GCA_014728765.1 Candidatus Peregrinibacteria bacterium | reverse complement strand
TACTGCGAAACTAAAAGATAATGCAGGTAATCCTATTGTTACAGCGCATACTGTCAGGTTTAGTATTTGGCAAAGTTCAGATTTTAGTGCGGGAGATATTGATGGTTCAGGAAATATTAATTTATTGGCGCCAAATTATATGGGATGGCAAGAGTCTTATAATGTTACTCCAAATCAAGATGGAATATTCACAGTGCAATTGGGTTCGCAAAATGTTTTGCCTAACTTTAACTCAGATTCGGAAAAATTTTTGCAGGTAGAAGTTAAAAGTGCGGCGAATGCAAATACGGCATTTGAAATTCTTGATCCTACCGGAAACATGTCTGATAGCCAAGATAGAAAGCCACTGACTTCTTCTCCTTATACAATAAATGCGGATACCGTTGATAATAGAGATGTCGGAACAGATCCTGGCAATATTCCATATTTGAATTCAGGGGGTGTCTTAAACTTTGATATTTTGCCGGGTGGAATAAATCAGGATGTTTTTATAATAGATGCCGATAATTCTATTGAGAATGCTGGAACAGGTTCTATAGTTTTAAGTTTCGGTGATACACTTGGTAAATATCTGGAATACGATTTGGATAATGGTTATTTTAATTTTAATGATGATTTGAACATAGAAGGTGATTTGACCATAAATGGGGTACCGATAGGTTTTTATGTACAAAGCTTGGTTTATGAACCGGATTATGCGGATGCGGTATTTTCAAGTGATGGAAGTGATAATAGAGGAAAACTTGAAATATTTTATGATGATGAAGATGGGATTCCCGGAAATCAAAATTTCAATTTTTATCAATGGACCACGAGACAGGCTACTTTGCAGGATATTGATGTTGTTTTGAGAATTAAAGTGCCGGAGGGATTTGTAGCTTGGGAGAGTGTTCCCATTCAATTGAGTTATAAGACATTGACTGCCAATCCTTCAGAAAACCAGATAGATGTTGAAATAGAGGATACTTCAGGAAACTCAGTGGTTGTGACAAGTGGTATGGATTTGGTATCAACCATTTGGGCCAATGAAAACATTAGTTTTTCAGGAACACCTGCTTTTAATCCCGGTGAGATATTTACAGTTAAAATTAAACTGTTGGCGAACGATTTGGGTGCTTCACAAATTGGAACTTTAAGGTTTAACTTTAACGGTTCTTAAAAAAATGCTATAATATAATAATTTATTAATAAAATTAAAATGAAACATAAAAACAAAATACTGGGTCTGGTTACTACATTCGGTTTGTTAATGAATGTGGGAATGGCAAATGCCGCTATCTTATTTCAAGATGATTCTTTTCATGATATTGCGTCCGAAGGAATTTTGATTGATGAAGATGGAACAGGAGGAGATATCGAAATTCAATTTGGAAATGACGGTACTGATGGTTCAATCAATTGGATTGATTCTACCAACACTTTCGATATTAGTAACTCAATCAATGTTCAAGGTGGGGTAGAAGCTAATGGAGATGTTAATTTTTCGAATTCTACTTCTATGAGATTGCGAGAAGAAGCAACGGTTACAGATGGTGTTACGGCTTGTTTGAATATTGGTGAGGTGGCAGTGGAAACATCTTCCAGTCTTATCTATGTTTGTACCGATGATGTTGCCGATACTTGGCAAGCGGTTAATAGTGGGGGAGATGCCACTACTCTGAATGGATTAACCGAAACATCTTTTTTAAGAAGTGATGATGATAGCTCACTTCAATCCGGTAATACTTTAACAATTGATAGTGGTGCAACTTTAAATGTCGATGGATCTTTGGTTTTGCCAACCGGAACTACAAATCCGGCCACTTGTAGTGTAGGGGAAATTTTCTTTAATACTACCGATGCTTCACTTTACACTTGTTCTGCAACCGATACGTGGGATTCTGCCGGACAACAAGATTTCGAATCCGTTTATAATACGGATGGCGACGATACATTAACCACTTCGGGCGGAAATTTTTCGATTGATCTGGGCGCAGGTGAATTTGATGTAACTTCTAGCGGATTGATAGATTTTAACAGTTCAACATTTGATAGCGATTCAACAGGTGCTTTCAGTATCAGTGGTGGAGCATCATCAAATTTAAGCACTACTGCCGGTGATTTAACATTGGAATCAAATAGTGGAGAATTGGTTTTGACTGATAATTCAACTTCAGTTCAATTAACCGACACTGATCCTGGTCTAAATGTAGTATTTGGAACTAACGGTTTAATAGATGCAATAAATGCTTATACTACCACTTCGGGTGCTTCTTATGTAGGTATTGATAATACAAACTTACCTAATATTGATCCGGGCCAAACTTTCACTTCAGTTCAAGAAGTTTTGGAGGCTTTGGATACGGAAGTTGGATCTGTTTCCGCGGAAAATGATGTTTTAACATTCTATCCGCAATTTCCTGATGTTGTAATTAATTCTTCAGCTACTGACAGAGGTAAACTTGAAGCTGATTATGATGCGACGGAAGGTAACTATTACGCTTGGACAACCAGACAAAACGGTGATCAAGATATTGAGCTCAGATTTAGAGTTCCTGTTCCAGCCGATATAAGTACAATCGGTAATGTTGATTTTAGATATCAAACCGCCAATGCTACTGCCGGGGATAATGCTGTTACCGTTTCCTTGAATAACAATGGATCAGCTTGTGGATCAAGTACAGCTCTTGCCAGTTCTGCTTGGACAACCGGTTCATTCTCAACAACATGTACTCCTGTTGCAGGTGATGTGCTTGAATTTGTAATTAACATGATGGCTGATGGAAACGGAAGTGAGGCTAATGTAGGTTCAGTGGAGCTGGATTATTCTAATTAATAGCTCTGTAAATATGATATTTTACCCCGTCTTAAACAGGCGGGGTATTTTTGTTAGTGTTATTCAACATTTTTATTATCAGTAAATTGTGTATTTTGCATGATTGTTGTAACATTATTGTCAGTCTTTCGTTATTAAAAGAAGCAATAACTTATTTATATGAAAAAATTAGCAATAATTATTATGTCAGTATTGGTATTTAACAATATTGTGGTATTTGCTAAAGATTTTCCAGATGTTTCCAATACTCATGCTAATTATGTCGCTATAGATTATTTAAGTGATCAAGGTGTCTTATCAGGTTATGAAGATGGTAACTTTCAACCTGATAAGTTGGTGAATAGAGCTGAAGCTTTAAAAATCATATTTGAAGGACTGGGTTTGGAGATTAATTCTGATCTTGAACAAGATAATTTGTTTTCTGATGTTAATTCAGAGAATTGGTTTGCGAAATATGTTGCTCATGCTAAGAATGCCGGAATTATCAATGGTAATCCTGATGGAACATATGCTCCTTCCAGAAATGTTGCAAGAGCGGAATTTTTAAAAATGCTATTGAATTCAATAGGTTTTAAGTCTGACCAATGGGAGGATTTAAATGAATTTGAAGATGTGTCTGAAGGAGAATGGTATACTCCTTTCATGAATTATGCCGGTAAAGCGGGATTATTGTCTGCTGATGAATCAGGCAAGCTTTATCCATCAAAAAATCTTTCCAGAGGTGAGGTTTCTGAAATTTTATATCTTTTATTGGTTATTTTATCGGCAAAAGATACTCAATTTTTAATTGATCAAGCTGAAGCTCAAATGGCGCAAATAGAACTTTTGATAGCTAATAAAAATATTTCAATGGCTAAAAGATCTGCTGAATTGGCTGTAGATATGACTCAACAGGCTTATCGAAATATGCCCGATAATGATGTTGTTTTGGGAGCGGCTAAGATTGCCAGGGGTTATGATTATCTTGTCAATTCTTATGTAAGCGCATTAAATGAAAACTATTCCGAAGCTGAAGATTGGGCAAATCAAGTAATTGAAAAAGCTACAGAGGCATGGGAAGTAAATAATGATACTCAACCAATAGCAAGGCATTTGAAGGATAGAGCCAGAGAAATATTAACTCAAGTGGAAGAATTTACTCAGTAATTTTAGTCAGAATTTTCATTTTTATTAATTTTTGTATTAATTCATAGGGAGTTTCTACTTCTATTTTCTCAAATCCTGTTGCCGTTATTAGAGATTCGGTGTAATCAGTGCCAATATTTCTGGAGAGGGCTTTTTCAGGAGCAAATTTTCTTAGAATAGCTCTATCTTCTTTAGTTCCATTGTCCCAATTAGTCTTGAAGAAAAGCATTCCATTAATACGAGCAAATCCTTCATCACTATAGCAGGAATTTCCTATCATAAAAAAGTTTTCACTGATACTTTTTCTATACAAAATTGTACAAGCTTGCATGTTCGTATGTGGCTTGGGTTTATCCACAACATGATATGGTACGGCAAAAGTTCCTTTGTGGTATTTGGAGGGAAATAGTTCATCAGGAGGTGACTTTGTAGCAAAAAGCAAATTAAAATATTGAATTAGTTTGGCTTGTTTAAGTCTTTTATTTGCTAGATAAACCGGAGCGTCACTGCGGGCGTGAACACATTCCATTTCATTTTTAAGTTTTTTTAACAAGCTTTCAATACCTTGATATGGTTGATTTAATCCTTTGACCGCGGAATTTTTTGCTTGATATGCGATGTCGATTAATTCCAGGATTCTTTGCTTGTTTTCATTTCTAAAAGCTTCCATTGATTGAACCAATGGGGTGTATTCAATTGTACCATGTTCTGTATTGACCACTTTGATTTGTCTGATAATTTCATCCAAGTCTATCTTGGTAGCTTTACTTAAGGCTTCTGCCATGGCCGGATATGCTTTGGCATGAGGAGTTTCCCATGGAATCAGAGTGTCATCAATGTCTATTTCTGCAATTTTGCGCATCTTTTTAATTTACGAGAAAAAATTAAAACATGAAAAAAACATCATGTAAATAGATTAAGGTTTGAGATTAGAAGGTCAAAAATTAATTGAAAATTTGGTAGCGATACGGGGAATCGAACCCCGGTTTCAAGGATGAAAACCTTGCGTCCTAACCACTAGACGATATCGCCTTATTTTAGACTTAACTTTCGAGCGTAAGCATTATATTTGAGAAAAAATGAAAGTCAATATTTTATTGGTTTTGTTCAGATTTATCAATGTATTCAATATTTTCAGGTTTGATCATCCCTTCGATAACTTGGCTGTTTTCTATTGTTTTGAAAGATTGTGCTTCTATTATTTTATTTATCAATATTCTGCTTTGATCAATAAGGTCGTCTTTTAGTATTTGATTTTGTTTTAGAGTATTTCCTTGTTGACTGCTTTGGCTGCTATTGAGTAAATATACTATGCTAACCATCACGATAATCACCATTAAAGTTGAGATGAGCATGTAAATACTTTTTTTAACTTCAACTGAAAGTGGTTTTTTGTTGGGAATTGTTTTACCTCTTTTTGCTAAAAAATCGTCAGATACCATATTTTAATCTAAAGGAGTAATTTCAATATTTGCAATCCCTGTGCTTAAAGAAGAAATTTTATCGAAAGTGGAAGGGGATAGATCTATTATTCTGCCATGAATGTATGGTCCTCTATCAACAATTTCCACTATTTCACTTTTACCATTAATTAAGTTGGTGACTTTGACTTTAGAACCAAATGGGAGTGATTTATGAGCTGCCATAGGCTCATTTGCTCTAAAGGGCATGCCTGAGGCTGTATTTGCGCCTTCGAAAGAATATGAATAGTATGAAGCAACCCCATATTCAGAGTTCTCTTTGGTGCTTTTGATAAGTCTGTAGATCATTAATGAAAAATCACCACGATTCAGTTTTTCGTCAGGTATTAATTCGTTATTGGTTGTAGGAACAAAAATTGTTTGATCTTTTGCCAATTGTGTATAAGCGGAAAACCAATCATTGGGCGTAACGTCGGCAAAATTATCTCCTTTTCCATCAGGTAAGATAAGCCCTGATTGTATCAAGGCAATTTTTAGTCCTTCCACTTTGTTAATGGTTTGCGCCGGTCTGAAATAGCCATCGGGATAACCTTCAATAGCTTCATTGTTGAAAGCTAAACATACGTATTCATAGAACCATTGATCGGAATTAACGTCAGGAAAATTGCAATTGGGGTGTTTGGCCGCTTTTTCTTCTTCAAGGATAGTGCTCAAAGGTTTTTCAACAGGTGAAAATTCTTGGTATTTCATTGCTTGAGTTAGAACTTTCAATGCTTCAGCTCGATTTATTTCGCGATAAGGTCTAAATAAACCATCAGGATAACCATGAATCAAATCGTTGTCTTTAAGATATTTAATTGCTAAATAATATTGATTTCCTTTTTCGACATCGGGAAAAATTTTTTCAGGAAAATTCTTGTTTTTATCATCAATTTTTGAAGTTTCGGTATTATTAGTTGTGTCTGAAGGTTCTTCCAATGCAGATTCAATTTCAGAAGTTGCTTTATCTTCAATAATGATTTTTTCAGTTTCATCTAGCGCAAATACGATATTTGGAATCATTAATGCTACCAATGCCAATAAGTGCAGTGATTTAGCAATTCTTTTATTTAATATGGGATACATTTAGATGATTAGTTGCGGTTTGATTACTATATATCTTGATTCACCTTCACCGTGACTCTCTGTTCTTATATCATTAAATTTTTCTTGCGCAAGATATAAATGAATAATTCTTCTAAAATATGGATTCATTGCGGGTAAACTTTGGGGAGCTGAAATTTTTCTAACCATTTCGACTTTTCGATCCGCCATTTTCAAAATTTTTTCTTCTTGTCTTTTTTTATAATTATCGACATCAATAGCGAGGTCGAATTCCAGATCCGGGTTGTTTTTCCAAAGTATTAATCTGATCAAATGTTGAAGTGCGTTAATATTTTCTCCTTTGTGTCCGATCAATACGCTTGGTTCTGTGGAATCAATATTTACTTTGTAAAGCTTTAAATTTTGATCATATTCAACTTTTATTTTGTTGATTCTGGATCCGATTTTTTCAATGAATTGTTGAACAATTTCATGAATTTTATTTTCCATTATTTTTTGATAAGTTAAAAATATTAGTCCTCTTTATTGGCTTTTCTTTGTTCGTTCAGTTCCTTATATTTTTCTTTTTTCTTTTTGTTTTTTCCTTCATTGACTACTCTGACTTGAGTTGTTTCTTGTTCCATTTGACGATTTATAACAAGTTGTTGCCCAATTCCGTAAATAGTGGAAGATGCCCAATAAAGCCCAACACCGGCAGGTACGGAAGCGGTGAATACAGCGATCATGATAGGCATGATATAAATCATTGTTCGATTGGCAATTTCCATTTCCGAAGCAGGTTTTTTATCTTTTGGTTGCTTTTGCCGATTTCTAGACATTGCCAATTTCATTTGAATAAATTGGAATCCTCCAACAATAAAAGGTAAAATCAAAAAATTTACTTCAGTTAATTCCAGACCAAGAAAAACAGTATTAATTTGACTTGAGTCAAATTGCTGCAATGGTCCGTATAAGAGATGTTCATCTCCAACTCCATTTCTTATAACTTGGAAGATCGCTATTAAAAAAGGAAGTTGAAGCAAAAGTGGTAGACAGCTTCCAAAGGGGTTGACTTTCTGTTCTTTATAAATTGCCATTGTTTCCATAGCAATTTTTTCTTTATTGTCGCCGTGTTTGGTTTTTAACTCTGCAATTTTAGGCTGAATTTGTTGAAGTTTTTTTTGTGACTTAAGTGCTTTTTGATTGGGGATTAATAAGAGTGTTCTTACTACTATGGTCAGCAATATTATTGCTAAACCAAGATTAAATCCCGGTAAGATGCTGGCAAAAAAGATTAAGGCGTTATAAATGGGTTGGTAAAGAATCGATTGCCAGATCCAAGCAAAAAATCCCGGTTGATTCACAGAAATCTCACCTGTTTCCAGTGTTTTTTCTTCCATTGGTAACAAGAATTTATAATTGCCCGTTTGATCAAAAAGTTTGTTTTTCCATGGCTCAAAACTTATTTCTCTTGTTTCACCCGGTTCAATTGTGATTGATTTATTTTCATCACATGTTGCTTCTTTGGTTATTGTCAAATCTTGCCAAACTCCATTCTCAAATTTTTGAACCGGTAGAGGAGTGTTGGGACATCTATCGTCAAGTGTAAGGATTTGATCAGTATTGTTTTCGATTTTTAGAATTGGGCTATCGTAGAGTGAATATTCATTCTGATTTGATTCAAAAGTTATTCCGGATTTTGGTATGTTACTTTCTTCATTACTGAAAAATGAATTGAAAATGAAGTTAATTGCCAGAAATATAACTAAAAAAGTTAACGCATTTTTGAGAATATTCTGAAAAGCTTTGTTATTCATTGTTTTTAATTAAGCTTTATTGTCTATGTTATTAATTGTATCAATCAGTTTAGTTTGCAATTCTTGGAAGTTTATTTCAGTACATTGCTTTTTGCATATGATTGCAAAATCTAAGTTAAGGGGAGCAATTTTTTCTGTGTTTACTATTTCATAAATTTGTCTTCGCAGTCTGTTTCTTTTAGTAGCCAATTTTTCAACTTTTTTGCTTATTATAACCGAATATCTGGGATGATTTTGTTGATTCTTCAGAAATTTTATATTGAAGTATTGACTATGCTTAATTCTACCTCTCTTTAAAATGGTTGCAATACGTTGTTTGGAAAGTCTTTGATTGCTTTTTAGCATTTGCAATATCAAATATCAGTGATTATTTATCACTTACGGTTAATTGATGTCTGCCTTTATTTCTTCTGGATGCAATAACTTTTTTACCACCTTTGGTGGACATTCTGCTTCTAAATCCGTGAATCTTGATATGCTTTTTTCTTCTTAGTTTTCCTAGCATGATTTTCTTGATTAAAAATTTGCTTGCAGAAGATAGCGTTTAGCCGAACAAGTGTCAAGAATGAAATTGTATTTTCCCGCTGAAGAAGCTTGGATAGTTGCTTGAATTTTAGATATTATTAGTTTAGAATTGTGAAGATTTTCGAGTCGAAATAATTTAAAAATAAAAATGACAAATTTGTTTAAAACTAAATATGAATTTCTGTTTCTGGGAAAAGATGAAGACTCTTTTGTTGAGAATTATGCATATGATTTAGGGGAAGGGGGGGATAGTGCCGGCAAAGTTTTTGTTAATTTGGAGATACAACAAAATGCTTTTGATGCGGAAAAAGTTGGTCAAATAATTTTTGATGTCTTAAGAAAAAGTTTTTTTGCCGATTTGGAAGCGGATCCATATGAAAGATTTGAAGATGCTTTAAAGGAAGTGAATCGCTCTTTAAATTCATATAAACAAGAAAGGGATAATGATTTTTTGGGAAAACTTCATGTGATTATCGCTGCAATTGTCGGTGATCAGCTTTTAATAACTCAAACCGGTGACGCCGAAGCGTATTTGATCAGAAAAAGGCTTTCGACTACAATTAGTGAAGGATTGGATGAAGAATCGGAAAAAGAAACATTTACCAATATTGCTTCCGGTGAATTGGAGGCCGGTGATTCATTGTTGTTATGCACAACAAGATTGCTTAGATATATTTCAAAAAAGGATTTGGCGACATTGGTAAGTTCGAGCGATTTGTCAGAAAGAATGCTTGAATTAAAAGAGCAGCTTCATGGCGAGGTTCTGACTAAGGTAGGGATGATCGGAATAGATGTTGATAAGCAAAATCCGGGTGAGGTCAAAATGGCTGGTAAAGATAATTTCACTTTACATGAAAAAGAAGAGTCCTATCGAGATTTTTCAGGTAAAGCGTTTCAAGATGAAAAAGCTATACCTGGCAAATTAAACACTTCATTGGCTGGAAAGAAGATTAAGGCTAAGGCTATTGATATTTATAATAAATTACGAAACGGTGTTAAGGGTGTTTCTAAAAAAATTAATGATTCAGGCAGTGCTTCAAATAGTGCATGGTCCAAAGATAAAATTTTGATCGGAATTATTGCTCTTGTAATAATTTTGGTGATAGGTTTGCTCTGGCTTAGATCGAAAGGTGAGGAAGATAAAAGAATTAATGAGTTATCGGATACTTTGGTTTCGATCAGAGAAGAAATCAATTCAGCGGTAACAACTGGTCAATTTGCTCCGGACAGAGCGGGAGAAATACTGAACAGTGCGGAACAAAAAGCTATTGAGGTTTATAATTCTGGTTATCACAAAGCTAAAGCCAGAGAATTGTTGGACTTAATTTTGGAAACTCGTGATCAATTGGATGGTGTTATTAGGTTAGAACCTGATAAGATGGCTGATCTTGCAGAAAAGAGGAGCAATGTTGATGCGCTTGGATTGGTTTATTCAAGTGATCAGCTTTTTGCTTATGAATATAATGCACTTTATCCTATAAGTGGAGAAGGTGCTGAAGATCCGTTAACCATAGATGAAAATGAAAACGTCGTTTCTGCTGTGAACTATGATGATCAAGATTCTGTTTTATTTTTTACTGAGTCGGATAAATTGATTGAATATAAGGATGATAGGATGACATTTTTAACAACTACCGATGAAGGTTTTAAAGATGCTGTGGAAATAGATTCATATAGTAATAAGATTTATTTGTTATCACCATCGGAAGGAGAATTATTCAGATATACCAGAAGAAGAGATAGATTCGATACGGCGGAAAGTTATTCGATCGGGGCTGATTTGTCCAATGCTGTAGATTTGGCAATAGATGGTAATGTTTATGTTTTGAAGGACAATGGAGAAATAATCAGACTATATCAAGGTGCGAAAGAAGACTTTGTTATTCAAAAAGGTCCTTCAAAAGAATTGTTGTCACCAACCAAAATTTTTACTGAAGCGGATATGGCACAGATATATGTTCTTGAACCTGATGAGAATAGAGTTTTGGTTTATATAAAGGATAGTAGAATTAATGGTGCTGTATATGAAAATCAATATGTGTTTGATGAGCTGCAAGACTTAAAGGATATTTATGTTGATAAAGATACAAATACAATGTATTTGTTAACTGCCAATGCAGTGTATAGAGTAGGATTATAGAGTTTTAATTGAATTTATTCAGTATATAAATCATTAACAAATTCAGCAATTTTTATTGAAGCTTCAGGGTTGCTGATTTTGTTCAAGTTTTTTTGGAATGAATTCTTATGTTTTATTATATGCTCAACACATTCACTTAATGTCATTTTGCTTTCTTTTTGTATAATGCCCAAATGGTGTTTTTTGATTAGAATTGCATTTCCCATTTCTTGACCGGGAATGACTTGAGTGATTATCATGGGTTTTTTTGCTGCAATGCATTCCATGACTGTTGCACCACCAGCTTTGGTTAGGATTAAATCGGAATTTTTGATATATGATGGCATTTGATTTGTCCAACCGATTATTCTAAGATTTTTCTCATCTTTATAGTTTTTTAAAAGTCTTGGATAAAGTTCTTTATCTCTTCCACAAACCACAATAATATTCAGATTAGGATGATCGTTTTTGATTTCATTGATTCTTTTGATTGTGATTTGATGTTTTCCTGCGGTCGGTAAAAACAGTAAGGTAAAATTATGAGGATTTAAATGCAATGATTTTAGAAAATCCGACTTATTGCTCGGTTGATTGAAATTAAGTTTGACCGGAAATCCCAGAGTTTTGATTTTTTCATTTGCTACACCGAGTTTGCGAAGAGAAATTGCAGTCTCTTCATTGGCAACAATATGATAATCCGGATTTCCGGTGGTCCAAGAACTATGAATTGAAATTGAATCAGTGACAACACTTAAAAAATATTTACAATTGGTTTTTTTAATAATGAGAGATGCCATATAATCCCAGATAGGAAAAGTGGAAATTACCATGCTGGGATGGTAACTTGAGAACAGTTTTTCTATTCTTTTTGCGCTCAGTGGATAATTGAATATGTTCAGCATCTTGATTTGCCACTTTGAATCAGTTGAATCAAAAAAGAATTTGTATGCATTGGGTATATATTTGGTCGACCCTTCATATGCACTTTGAGTGGCTTTGTTTAAGAGTGTGCCTATTTGTTCAACAAAATCAATGATCACAATATCGTAATTTTTACCGTATTTAAATTCTAGACCTTCTTTGATAGCCATTGAAGCACTCATGTGACCTTGACCCATAATTGAGCTTAAAATTAATATGGTAGGTCTATTATCAATAAAGAAATCCAAATTGTTTTTTAGAATACGAATTTCTTCTTCAATTTCATTTACAATTTTTTCTTTTAATATTTTTTTGCTTATACAAAGATCAAGTAATTGTTTAATGATTTTAAAACCTTCTTTTGCTAATTCAAGAGCGATGTTTTGTTCTTTTCTATCGTTTTTGTCTAGTCCTATAGCAATTTCCGTGGTTAGTTTAATGGTTGCTTTTTCAACTTCAAATATTAATGGATCTTGGTAATTATTATTTTTGCAAATTTCCGATATTTTTAGATAGAAATTAACTGTATTTTGATAAATATTGGTATTTTTATAATTGCTCATTGTTTTAATTTAAGGCATTCATTGGCTATTTCTTGTTCTTCGTTAGTGGGGATGCATAATACTTTGATCTTGCTATTATTGCTATTGATGAATTTGCCATTTTTTATATTTTTGCCGTGATCCAGTTTTAAATCAAGAAATTCCAGATAATCACAAACTTTTTTTCTGAGAGAGGAAGAGTGTTCGCCTATACCTGCCGTAAAAACCAGTGCGTCCAAACCATTTAACGTTGCGGCAAAGGAGGAAATTTGTTTTGCAAGCTGATAGGCAAACATATCAATTGCCAATTTAGCTTTATTGTTCTTTTTTTGAGCAGCTTTATCAATTAAACGATAGTCTGAGTTGATTTTGGATATACCTAAAAGTCCTGATTGATTGTTTAATATTTTGTTAATTTGCAAAGGTAGCTTTTTTAAATCTTTTAACATTTGAAGAGGTAAAGAGGGGTCTATGCTGCCGGATCTTGTTCCCATCATTACTCCTTCAAGAGGAGTGAAACCCATGCTTGTATCTACAGATTTGCCTTTATCAACTGCTGTAATTGAAACTCCGTTTCCAATGTGACATGTTATAATTTTTTGATGATTTTGCTTTCGTTTTTTCAATTCCTTAATGGCGATTTCACTTACATATTTATGACTAGTTCCGTGAAAGCCATATTTTCTATATTTATTCTTTTGATATAATTCAATCGGTAAAGCATACATGAAAGCTTTTTCAGGGATTGTTTGATGAAAAGCTGTGTCAAAAACCGCGATTTGAGTACTATTCTTTAATAATTTCTGAGCATTTTTAATTCCGATTAAATTGGCAGGATTATGAAGTGGTGCTAGTTTGGATAGTTTTTTAATTTGTTTGACTACATATTTGTCTATGATCACGGGATTTTTGAATTTTTCACCACCGTGAACAACCCTATGTCCAACAATTTCAATTTCTAAAAGATTTTTTATGATTCCTGATTTTAATAATAAATCAAGACTGTGCGAAAGTGCCGTTTTTTGATCGGGTATCAATTTTTTAATCGTTTTTTTTTGTTTCTTGGAAGTGGCAAAAACTATTTGCGCATGCTTTTGTCCTATTGCTTCAATTTGACAGTCAAAAAGTGTACTTAAAGATTTTTTTTGTTTTGCGAACAGTTTAATCTTCAATGAAGATGATCCTGAATTTATGATTAGTATATTCATTAATAAGATTTATTGAACAACTTCATTTACCGCTTTATTTGCTTCATCAATCGCTTTTTTTGCTTCTTGCAATTTCTCTTCGGCAATTTTTACTTGTTCAATTTTTTCTTCGACTCCGGCTTTTGTTTCATCAAATTTAACTTTGGCATTTTCAGCTTTTGCTTTTGCACCTTCAACTCTGTTGCTGATATCTGATTTGAAAGTGTCTGTTGTTTCTTTTATTTGTTGGCAACCTAATAATGAGAAACTGAAAAAGAATATAAAAAGGGAAATTAGTTTTGTTTTGATCATTTTTGTTCAGAAAATAATTTTCTAAAATCACCATCGAATGAATTCAAGAACTGATGCATATCTATTACATCATTCATGGAAATATTTTCATGGTAACCGTTTTTAGATTTGATTGAAACGTGATTTCTTTTATCTGAATAGGCTTTTTTGGCTTGTATCATTTGTTGTTTATCTGTGTTTTTTTTGCTTAATTTTGCTTCTTGGTCACTTAAGGTTACGTGCACTATTAATTCGGTATGACAATGATGGCAATGTAAATGAAAGAGTCCTTGATCATCAAACGTGGACAGCACTTCAATATCTTCGTTTTTGTAACATTTGGTGCAACTGGAACAAGTTAATGACTTTTTGATATATCTTATTATTAATTGTAATTCGCTATAATTCATTTTCGGCTATTTAATTTATCAATCATATTTTGCCTTTAGTTAATGATTTCTTCAAGTCTTTTTAATGATTCATTTTTACCTAGAACCCAAATGCTTTCAAAAGCTCCCACTGAATATTGTTCATGTGTTAGAGCTGCACGAAGCGGCCATAAAACTTGGCCGTTTTTTTTGCCTGCAGATTTAATTTCTTCAATTATTTTTGATTTAAGATTACTTAAGCTTTCAGCTTCTGATTTTTCTAAAATTTGCTTAATGAATTTAAGGGAATTTTTTGCATCTTCAACTGTTTCAACACCCATTTTATGATTAATCAAGAGATTCAAATCCAGTTTTTTTGGATGATAGAAATAGTCAATCAATTCATGTATTTCGACAGGTGATTTGATAATTTTTTCTTCATTAACAAGTAAGGCTTTGTGTAGTAATTCCAAATTGTCCAAATATTTTTGATCCAGATATTTTTCAACCAATTCAAATAATAATTTTGCTCTTTTCTGGTTAAATTCCGATTCGATTTCATGATTTTCAAAATGATAGAAATGTTCTTCATTTTTGTTAATTTCAATATGAACATCGCTTTTCAATTCCAAGGCAATCAAATCAAGTTTTTTGAAATAATTTATTTTGCTCCAAACTTGATTGAACCAATTTAATTTCTCCAAATTAAAAATTGCTCCCGCCTTGTTCACATTTTCCAAACTAAAATTTTGAATCAATTCTTCTATGGAAAAAATTTCTTTTTCAATGCCTTTGCCGGGATGCCACCCCAGTAATGCTACAAAATTGGTAATGGCTTCTTTTAAATATCCTTTTTCAAGATAACTTTCGACTGATACATCATTTTGACGTTTGGAAAGCTTGGATTTGTCAGAATTCAATATTAAAGGAATATGTGCGAATTTTGGAAAATCCCAACCCAAAGCTTGATACATTACAAGATGCTTCGGTGTTGAGGGTAGCCATTCATCGCCTCTGATAACATGAGTTATTCCCATTAAATGATCATCTACAACATTGGCCAAATGATAAGTTGGCTGTCCATCCGATTTGATTAATATTTGATCATCAATTTGATGACCTAAAAATGATACTTTTCCTCGAACCAAATCTTTGAACTCAATTCTTTTTTCTCTAGGCATTTTTAATCTGATGACATGAGGTTTGCCAGCTTCCAGATTATCTTTTATTTCTTGAGGTGTTAGTTTCAATGCTCTTCGATCATAGATTGGTGCCAAGCCCGCTTCAATTTGCTGATCTCTCATTTGTTGTAATTCTTCAGGAGTAGCAAAACAATAATATGCAGCTCCTTTTTCAATTAATTCCTTGGCATATTTTTGATAAAGATGATTTCTTTGTGATTGGATATAAGGACCTTTTTCACCGACTTGATCCAAATGATTTAATGAGTTATCTTCGGTTGAATCTGTTTCTCTATTTAAAATCGGGCCTTCATCGAAATTTATATTCAAGGATTTCAGTGTTTTGATTAGATTTTCAGCAGCTCCTTTGATGAATCTGCTTTGATCCGTATCTTCTATTCTTAATATACATTTTCCTTGATGTTTTTTAGCAAGAAGGTAATTAAACAGACATGTTCTAAATCCTCCTATATGCAGATATCCCGTTGGTGATGGTGCAAATCTGGTTCTTACTTCCATTATTTTTTATTAAGATATTCATGGCTGAGTTTAGCATAATCTATTGATAAATAAAGATAAGCTTAATACTTTGATAAGCTTGTGATTTTTGCTATATTACTTTTGATAATAAAACATAAAATGCCTAGAAAAAAGAGAAGAAGAACAACTTCGACTACTCGTAAAAACAAAAGAACAACCACACGAAAGCGCAAGAAGCCTGTTTTGGAGCTGAATATCAAAAAATCAGTGATGAAAGAAATTTATGGTGTTGTTTATTTGGCTTTGGGAGTTTTTACGATACTGAGTATTTTTGGAAATTTTGGTATTTTGGGGACTTATTGGATTGATTTTCTTGCTCCTATTTTTGGATGGGGAATCTATATTATTCCAATAGCATTGATAATTGTTTCAATGTTTTTCTTTCTTTCCAAAAAAGTATCTTTTCCTGTTTCAAAAATAATCGGTTTGACTTTGATGTTAATTGCAGTGCTTTCCGTACTTCATCTTTCAGTACCGATGGACAGTATTTTGACTTCTGCTCAAGCTGGAGAATATGGTGGATATATAGGATTTGTTGTTAATTTTTTGTTTTTGGAGGTGTTTAAAATTGGTGTAATAGGTTCTACTGCGGTTTTTATTGCACTTTTTTTGATTGGAATTTTAATGGCATTTGAAGTGTCATTGGTTGATATATTCAAAGCGTTGAAACCGGATTTTAGCAGAATTAAAATAAATCAAGTCGATGATATAAAAGAATCCAAGCATTCCAAAAAAGAAAATGCAAAAATAATCTATGAAACAGATGATGATATGCATGATTTTGATCAAGAAAAATTGGCTGAACAAATTGATGATTTGCCGGACAGTGAATTTGGAATGCCGGTTGATTATGAAGATGAATCCACAATAAAAATTAAAAGAGCGGCAATTTCTGATTCAGAAACTCAAAAAACAAACAATGATCAGATGTCAGAACTCGCTTCTGTTGATAGTAAAACTCAGTCAATACCCATTAAAGATGAAAGTGATGCTTTAACCTCTGAATCGCAAAAAGTTCAATATGATTATAATTCTCCTTCACTTGATTTGCTTTCTCCAGCCGTTCCGGATGTTGCGATGGATGACGATTTGTTGGCGGAAAATGCAAAAAAAATTCAAGCTAAATTGGAACAGTTTGGAATTCATGTCCAAATGCATGAGGTGCATGTTGGCCCTACAGTAATTCAGTATACATTAAAGCCGCATGAAGGGATTAAACTTTCCAAAATTACTTCCTTGAAAAATGACTTGGCTTTGGCCTTGGCCGCTACTTCGATTCGTATCGAGGCTCCTATTCCGGGCAAAGGTTTGGTTGGAATAGAAGTTCCGAATGATCATAGATCAGTTGTTCATCTTAGAGAAGTTATGGAGAGTAAAGACTATCAAAAAATTGAATCGAATCTTCGAATTCCTTTGGGTAGAGATGTTTCCGGAAGGCCAATGTGTGGTGATCTGCAGTCAATGCCTCATTTGTTGATAGCCGGTGCAACAGGTTCGGGAAAATCGGTAGGAATGAACAGTTTTATTTTATCTTTTCTTTATCAAAATTCTCCTGAGGATTTAAGATTGATTATGATTGATCCTAAAAGAGTGGAATTAACAGGATATAATGGATTACCTCATCTTTTGACGCCGGTGATAACTGATCCTGAAAAAGCGGCAATTGCTTTAAGATGGGCTGTTGCGGAAATGAATAAAAGATATCAACTTTTTTCGGAATATAAATGTAGAAATATATCGGATTATAATGATTTATGTGAAGAATTGGCTGAATCCGGTGGTGGATCAAGTTTGGAATTGGAAGGTGAACATTTGAATTTGGAAGAGGGGACTATGATTGTTGACAGAGTTTCTGCCGAACAAACCAGAATTGAAGAGGATGAACAAGAAATTCCGAAAAAAATGCCCAAAATCGTAATTATCATTGATGAGTTGGCTGACTTGATGATGTCTGCCGGAAAAGAAGTTGAAGCTTCAATTTGTAGAATAGCGCAAATGGCAAGAGCGGTAGGTTTGCATTTGGTGATTGCCACACAAAGACCGTCTGTGGATGTTATAACAGGATTAATAAAAGCAAATATTCCTGCACGAATAGCATTTGCGGTTTCATCATCTGTTGATTCAAGAACCATTTTAGATGGTATTGGAGCTGAAGACTTGCTGGGAAAAGGTGATATGCTTTATTTGCCTGGCGGTCAAAGCAAACCAACTCGTGTTCAAGGAATTTATGTTTCACCCAAAGAAATCGAAAGAGTGGTAAATAATCTTAAAATAAACAATGAGGCACCTGATTATCATGATGAAATAGTTTCTCCTAAAGTTGTATCTGAAATGGTACAAGGTTTACCAAAATCCAATATAAGTTCGGATGCCGATGATACTGATGAACTTTATGAGCAGGCATTGAGAGTGGTAATGGAGGCAAGAAAAGCTTCAGCCTCACTTTTGCAGAGAAGACTTAAGGTTGGTTATGCAAGAGCGGCAAGACTTTTGGATTTGATGGAGGATAACGGTGCGATTGGTCCTGTCAATGGTGCAAAGCCCAGAGAAATATATGTAGAATAAAAAATATCATGAAACTTTTGGTAACAGGTGGAGCAGGTTTAAATGGTAAAATTGGTAATTCAAATTTGAGTTCAGAAGCTTTGTTGCCAATTTTGATAAAGCTAAAGAGGTTTTAGGTTGGGAACCGAAAAAAAGCAATTTGAAAAAATTATAGAGGATAGTTTGAATTGGTATGAAAACTATTTAATCGATTAATACTTGTAAAGCTATTCCAACAAAAACTATAATAATAAAACCTGTTATTAACATTATCAAATTAAAAGTAAAAAAGCCCATATTCCCGATTCTGTGAATATTTTTGTGTTTAGGAATTCTTTTATGAAGATAATGATTTAGAGCAAATCCTGAAAGTAAAGCAATGATAACACCAATCAAATTCAAATATTTCATCATTAACATGAAATAGCTGGCGGCAATAAAAAATCCGATCAGAAATGCTGTTATGTTATTGAGTGTTAAATTCTTAAAGAATTTTAAAACATTAGGTTTGATGTGTTTGGTCATTATAATCTATTAGGACATTTTTTTGCTTTCACTTTTGTAACCGGACAAATCTCATTTCTTCCCAAATTTTCGCAAACACATTTTTGTCCCGGTTTTAGTTTTGCTGAATTTTGATTGGAAGAATTTCCGAGCGTCGTAGGATTATTTGCTTTAACCACTCGAATATTTTGATCTTCTTTGGTTTCTTGAGGTATATTCCATCCGGTATTATGAGTTTGATTTGTTATATGAGATTCCAATTCACCTTCAATTTCGCCAATGTTTGTTTTGACGTTTTGATAATTGTTGCGAGGTCCTTTCTTTAATAGATGTTCAGGTATACTTTTTTCCAAATCAATTTTCATTAAGGTGTTAATTGTATTGGATTGAATAGTTGCCAATAATTGTCTGAACATAATAAAGGCCTGTTCTTTGTATTCTATTAAAGGATCTCTTTGCGCATAACTTCTTAATGCCACACTTTCTCTCAGGCTTTGCATTGCATCAATATGTTCCATCCAATGAGTGTCAATTATTCCCAAAGTCACACTTTTTTCAATACGGCGTAAAATTTCCGGGTCTGTTAATTGATCTTCTCTGTTTTGATATATTTCGAATAAATAAGTTTTAATGTGCTCAGTTATTTTTTCTTCATCATTTAATTTCTTCAATAACCCAAAATCAAAATTAACTTTTACATCAGTATCATAGAGTTCAAGCTGGGAAACTATTTCTTCGTAATCAAAATTGTTTTTACCGTCTCTTTTTGCAATTTGCGTTATGCGTCTTGCTTCTTCTGAAAGCATTAAAATTATTTCATTTTTAATATTTTCATTTAAAAGAGCCGCTCTTCTTTTTTTATAGATAATTTCGCGGTGTTTGTTGATTACATCGTCATATTCAACCAAGTGTTTTCTGATGTCAAAATTTCTTCCTTCAACTTTTTTTTGGGCACTTTCTATTGTATTGCTTATGATTTTCGTTTGGATAGGTACATCTTCAGGCATTTTCAAGGCTTCCATCATTTTATGGACTCTTTCACCACCGAAAAGTCTCATTAAATCATCTTCCATTGAAACAAAAAATTGGCTTTCTCCCGGGTCACCTTGACGACCGGAACGACCTCTTAACTGATTATCAATTCTTCTTGATTCATGCCTTTCCGTACCGATAACAAGCAAACCTCCAAGTTCTTTTATTTCATCACTTAATTTGATATCTGTACCACGACCGGCCATGTTGGTTGCAATTGTTACAGCACTTTTTTGTCCTGCTTTAGCGATAATCTCCGCTTCACTTTCATGATATTTTGCATTCAATACACTGTGAGGCACTTTTTCATTTTGTAAAAGTCGACTTAATGCTTCTGACTTTTCAATTGATACTGTACCAATCAGAACCGGTTGACCTTTTAGGTTGGCTTCTTTTACTCTTTTGGATACTGCAATAAATTTTCCTCGAATATTTTTGAAGATAAAATCCGCTTCGTCTTTTCTGGTAATAGGCTTATTGGTTGGAATAACGACAGTTTCCAAGCCATAGATTTTGATAAATTCTTCTTCTTCAGTTTTGGCGGTACCTGTCATTCCCGATAATTTGTTGAAAAGTCTAAAGAAATTTTGAAAAGTTATTGTTGCAAGTGTGCGGCTTTCTCTTTTAACCGTGACTCCTTCTTTAGCTTCAATTGCTTGATGAAGACCATCGGAATATCTTCTTCCTTCCATCATACGCCCTGTGAATTCATCCACAATTACAACTTCGCCATCTTTGACGACATAATCTTTATCTTTGTGAAAAACAGTGTTGGCTTTTAATGCTTGTTCAATTTGGTGTACTTCTTTGAATCCGGCATCCGTGTAAATGTTGTCGACTCCCAAAATTTTTTCCATTTTGCTGATACCTTTTTCAGTTAAAGTGGCTGTTTTTCCTTTTTCATCAATTTCATAGTCTTCATCTTGAGTTAACTGTTTGATATAGCCGGCGTAATTTGCATATTTTTCTGTAGATTCAGCTGCCGGTGCTGAAATAATCAGTGGTGTTCTGGCCTCATCAATAAGTATAGAATCCACTTCATCCACAATGGCATAATTTAATTGTCTGGTTTGAACCAAATTTTCAGGGTCGGTTGCCATATTGTCTCTTAAATAATCAAAACCGAATTCACTGTTGGTTCCATAAGTGATATCAGCTTGATAAGCGGCTTTTTTTTCATCTTTGGACAGCTTGTTTAGATTAACTGCAACTGTTAAACCCAGTTTATTAAACAATAACCCCATCCATTCGGCATCTCTTTCCGCCAAATATTCATTTACGGTAACAAGAAACGCTCCTTTTTCTTGTAATGCATTCAGATAAAGTGGCATTGTACAAACCAGTGTTTTACCTTCACCGGTTTTCATTTCGGCAATTCTACCTTGATGTAAGATTATTCCACCTATCAGCTGAACATCATAAGGAATCATGTTCCAGGTATATGTTCCTTCTTTTCCACTATCAAAAAGCTTATTCAATTGAAATTTTTCACCTACCATTCGACGACAAGCATTTTTAACCAAAGCAAATGCTTCAGGTAAAATATCATCTATTGTTTCACCTTTTTTTAATCGGGCTTTGAATTCTTCCGTTTTTTTAACAATATCATTATCATTGGAAATGGAATTTTGATATTCTGTTTCAATTTGATTAATTTTATCGACAATGGGTTGAATTTTTTTGATATGTTTTTTATTGGGATCACCAATTATCTTTTCGATTGCTTTTTTTATCATGACACGGTTTATATTTTAAATTAGCTTATACTATTCTTCATATTTTTTAAAGACTACAAAGATAGTTTTTATTTATATTTTAATGTCCAGCCACAAACTCCAGTTTTCAATGTAAAAAGTATCCAGTTGTACTTCTTGATTGAAATCCAGGTCACTTCTTCCGCTGACTTGAGCCATTCCGGTTATTCCCGGTTTTAATGTTAACACAAATCTTTGATGATCTTGATATTTTGCAACTTCTTCCGGCAAATGAGGTCTCGGACCGACTAAACTCATTTCTCCTTTAATCACATTGAAAAGTTGGGGCAATTCATCAAGTGATGTTTTTCTCAAAAACTTACCGATTTTTGTAATTCTTGGATCATTTTTAATTTTAACCATAGGTGAATCTTTGCGGCGGTTTTGTTTTGCCAATTCGGTATATCTAAGATTGTGCGTTCCCGGTTTCATGGTTCTGAATTTGTAAAACTTAAAGAGTAATCCTTTTTGACCAACTCTTTTAACGCGACTGCCGTCATCAAGATATTTGAATAACACATTGGCTTTTGGATCATCAAGTTTAATTAAAATGGCAATTATAAGCATCAATGGTGAGAGTATAATTAACAATAATAACGAGGATAATAAATCAAATATTCTTTTGATAACTCTGCCCCATCCATCAAGTGGTGTGGGTTTCAATTTTATAATAGGTATGCCATTGATCGAGTCAATTTCAATGTTGCGAGTTTGCATTTCCATTTGTTCCGGAATGAAACTATAATCAAGCTGGTTTTCTCTGCAGTAATCAATCAGTTTTTTTTCACTTTTGGTTTTTGACAATTCAATAATTTTTTCCACGTGCTTTTTTTTGATGACTTTTTTTAATTCCAATAATGATCCCAGATATTTAATCTTTTTAATTTCCGGTCTTTTTTTGCCAAT
>WJLA01000094.1 GCA_014728765.1 Candidatus Peregrinibacteria bacterium | reverse complement strand
GTATAAACTATTTTGATCTTTCCTTCAGCTTGTCTGGCAAAATAAAGATTTTCTTGTGAATTGACAGCACTTGCCTCTTGTAATTTTTCTATTTCTGCTACATTTTTATCAAATTCAGGATTAGAAAGCTCTGCTTGAGTTCTAACAAAAATATCCCAAAAGCTTCTATTTAAGTCTTTTTGAGTTTTTTTAAATGCAGCACTATACAGAACGGTATCTGAATATTTTAAATCGGTGCCATTAAAAAAACTGTTGTTTGCAAACTTTCCTGCCAATTTTGCTTGATCAGCTTGAATAGTTTGATCTTTTTTATTAACTTTTATCGAAATTGTGTCATCGCGTAGTGAGCTAGTTGTGTTAGCGCCTGACAAGAGCGGTTGGAGCTTTCGATAAGTTTCTGTTGCTTGAGAATCGTTTTCATATACAAGCATTAAATATGTTTCGTAATTTGGAAAATCATCCGTACCAAGGTTATTTTCAATTAAATATAACTCTTGAATTTGAGGAATATTAATTGCTTTAACGTGATTTTCACTAAGAATGTCTTTGATAGTTAAGCTTAGAATTAATCCAAAAATACTTTCATTTTTTAGATAATAGACCTGATTGGCATTTGCCCCGGGTATTTCTTCCGAATATTCAACAAATTTACTTGAAGAAAAATCAGATTCCACTGTAGCAGTTAGACTGGGAGATGACTGACAAGCAGTCAAAAAGATGGCTAAGAAAAGAATCAACTTTTTCATATTTGTTTTTATCTAGCTAGATGAATTTTAGCATATTGTTTGCCAGATTTATATAGGTTGTATATATTTTACGCACTTATTTTTTAATATTTTTCGATATGTCGGCAAAAAACGATCTCGACAAGCCGCTTTCCGAAGAGCAAAAGCTTCATAATATGAGGCATTCTTGTTCGCACATCCTGGCGCAAGCGGTGCTGGAAATGTTTCCGGATGCTAAACTTGGCATTGGGCCGACGATTGAAACGGGATTTTATTATGATTTCGATTTGCCAAGAACTTTGATTCCGGAAGATTTAAAAATTCTGGAAGATAAAATGAAAAGAATAATTAAAGAAAAACAAACTTTTCATCGAGTAGAAGAACCTGCCGCCGAAGCAGTTGAATTTTTGGAAGGAAAGGGACAGCCGTATAAAGCTGAAGTTGTACGTGATTTAATGGAAGAGGGTGAAGAGATTGTCTCTTTTTATGAAAACAAAGATAGAAAAGACAATTTAAAATTTTGGGATCTTTGTGAAGGTGGTCATCTTGAAAACACCGGTCAAGTCGGAGCATTCAAACTGACAAAAATTGCCGGTGCGTATTGGCGAGGTGATGAGAAAAGACCAATGCTACAAAGGATTTACGGTGCATGTTTTTTGACTAAAGAAGAATTGAAAGCCTATCTGGATCAGCTTGAAGAAGCCAAGAAGCGTGATCACAAAGTGCTTGGGCCAAAATTAGGACTTTATACTTCATCGCCATTGGTGGGAGCAGGATTACCTTTGCTTGGACCAAAGGGAGCGGTGATTCGAAGAGAACTTGAAGATTATTTATGGGAATTACATAAAAACAGAGGTTATTCTCGCGTTTATTCTCCTCATATCGCCAAGGAAGATCTTTACGTTCAGTCAGGGCATGCTGCAAAATTCGGTGATGAATTGTTTAGAGTTAAAGGTAAAGAAGACTCATTCATTTTAAAACCGATGAATTGTCCTCATCACATGCAAATCTTCAGCGATAATCAATTTTCATACCGTGACATGCCTGTTAGGTATTTTGAGCCGGCAGTTGTGTATAGAGATGAAAAATCTGGACAATTGGGTGGCTTAACTCGTGTTCGTTCAATTACTCAAGATGATGGTCACCTTTTCTGTAGAGTTTCACAAATCAAAGCAGAAGTAAAAATCGTTTGCGAGGTAATAAATGAGTTTTATTCCACAATTGGAATGAATGAGGATTATTGGGTTAGTTTGTCGGTGCGAGGAGAAGAAAGGGATAAATATTTGGGTGATGATAAAATTTGGGAACAAGCGGAAGAGGCATTGGAAGAAGCGGCAAAAGCAATTAAATTACCTTATAAAAGAGTAGAAGGAGAGGCTGCTTTCTATGGACCTAAGCTTGATTTCATGTTCAAAGATGCCATTGGTAGAGAATGGCAATTGGCTACAATTCAGTGCGACTTTAATTTGCCGTTAAGATTTGAATTGGAATTTACCAATGAAGAAGGTGAAAAGGAAAGGCCGGTAGTTATTCATAGGGCGATTTGTGGATCTTTCGAAAGATTTATGGGTGTTTTGATTGAACATTTTGTTGGAGCATTTCCGGTTTGGCTAGCGCCTGTGCAGGTGCAGATTATTCCCGTAGCGACACCTCACCACGATTTTGCAAATAAATATGCTCAAAAATTACGATCTGAAGGAGCTCGTGTGATTGTTGATGACTCAAATGACAGTTTAGGAAAGAGAATCAGAAATGCCGAAATGCAAAAAATACCTTATATGCTGGTGGTGGGAGACAAGGAAATTGATGGAGACAATATTGCTGTTCGATCATATAAAACCAAAGAGCAATTTGATGTGGGCAAAAATGAATTCATTGATCAATTAAAAGCAGACATTAAAGAAAGAAAATTATAAAATTGACTTTTTATAAAATAAGGCTAAAATCATAGCTTGATTTTGATTTTGTGGAGTGGAACTTGCACCTCAGTAGTAAAGGGTTAAAGCTAACTGGAGTGTAGATCGCACTCAACAAGGATAAGGAG
>WJLA01000093.1 GCA_014728765.1 Candidatus Peregrinibacteria bacterium | reverse complement strand
TTTAGCCCTTTTTATGACATTTTTACCCGCTTCGACACTCGCAAGCAAAAATGTCATCATGTCATTAAAAAATCCTGATCCATACACAGAAAACAGAAGCTGGTATCAATTTGAAGAACCTGCGGGCGGCATTGCTACAGATACGATAGTACTCAATAATACATCTGATAAAGAGGTTGAAGTTAAACTATATGCTGCGGACGCAACAAATAATGATGCTGGAAGTTTCATTATCAAATCTGCTCAAGAGGAGCAATATGGAATAGGAAAATGGACCAAAATCGAACAAAATCAAATCAATTTGGAACCAAACGAAAGTAAAGAAATTGACTTTTTAATCAGCATTCCGGATGAAATTGCTCCGGGACAATATTTTGGAGGTATCATCAAAGAAGAACTGAATGGAGAATGTACAAAAAATCCGGCTGATTGCAAACAACAGATTCATGTTAAAACCCGCACCGGCAACAGAATTTATTTAACTATTCCCGGTGAAGTGATTGAAGACGTTAAAGTTACCGATTTTGATCATCAAATTTCAGATAAAAATCAAGTAAGGTTTAAATTTAAAATAGAAAATCACGGTAATATGGCTTATGTACCAAATGTCAACATCACAATCTATGATTTAAACGGAAACATTATTGAAACCATCAACAAGGAGATTGGAAAATCTTTACCGGATTCTTCCATAAATCCGACAGTAGACTGGAATCATCAAGGCAGATTCGGATCTTTTAACGCCAAAATAAAAGTATATTTTGAAGAGATTAATCAAGGAAGAATGGGAAATCTCAAAGGATCTGCAAAATTCGAAGAATTTAGCCTGAATATTATCCTTTTGCCATGGATTTGGATCAATTCAACATTATTGATATTTGCTATTTTGATAGGATATTTATTTTATCAAAGAATAAAAATTCATAGACTAAGTCTTAATTCAGATTTCTATACCGTGGAAGAAAACGAAACCTTGGAAGAAATAGCCGAAAAGAACAAAATTGCTTGGAAAATTTTGGCAAAAATAAATCATATTAAAGCACCTTATTCAGTTAAAAAAGGAGAAAAAATAAAAATACCAAAATCAAAAAATGAATCATAAACTCAAAAAATCAGTTAAATTTTTCTCTATTGCTCTCTTAACGGCAACTACTTTAAGTATATTTCAAAGTAATTTTCAATATTTTAATTTCACTCATACTGAAGCTCAAAACATAGACAGTGGTGTCATCAGAAAAAAAGAGTTTAATATAGATGGAGTTGAATCCGGAAACAGAATTGCCAAAATGGCAGTAGACATGGATGCTTACGGCAATCAATATACAGCATGGCTTGAAAGAAATGCCGGCCAAGCATCAGTATATCTTGAAAAAACCAATGCATATGGTGAATCAGTTGAAGACAAAATACTTGTTGAATCCGCCAACACCGATGATAATGAACTTGATATTGCAGTAAGCAATGAAGGTAATGTTGTGGTTGCCACAAAAGCGACACCTTCATTTGGAAACGACAGAATAGTATTAAGATTTTTTGACAACCAATTATCCAATAAGGGGTCTTATTATTATGATGAAGAAAGATCTTCAGAAATCGCAATAACTATCAAAAAAAATTCGCCGTCAAATTCATCAAATATTATTCTCACACACACAACAACAAATGTGGAAGATACCAAATCCGTTGTTTATTCAGATATATTCACTAAAGATTTTGGTAGCACTATAAATCCGGTATTTGAGTCCAACAATTTAACAATCAGTCCTGATCTTGAATCATCAAAATTCGGACAATCCGATGTGAATTTTAATCATGAAAAAGCTCTTGTCACTTACACAAACACCGGAGCTTCCACTAGAAACGTATATTACAGAGCAGTAGACCATACCACCATAACAGCCGAACCCGAATCTTTGATTTCAGAATCAACATCAAATTATACAAGCTATCCAAAAGTCGCCGGATTCTATAGAAACGGAACGCAACCTTCTCCAAATGTGGACAGCAATTTCATCATCACCTGGCAAGGTGGATCAAGCTCTGACACCACTGGAATTTACGCGAAAAAAATCAGCTGTACAGACACAAGCTGCGAATCGGGCAATGGAGTTAATGATACGGAAAATATAATGATCAGAGTAAACACTACAACAAACGGATATCAATCACATCCTCAAATCGCCGCTTTTACAAATTTAAGTGATACTTTAAGAGTTCCGGAAGTGGAATCAACCGCCAATGATTACTTCAATATCACTTGGATTGACGAAATAGATCCGGACAATCCAACTGTCAAAAGTCAGTTTTTCCAAGGCAATATGTCCAGAAACGGAAGCGAATTCACAATAGCTGAAGACATTGACTATCAAGGTGTTGACAACAACAGGCCTCCTGCCATAGGAATGAATATGGACGGTGATTTGGCAGTGGTATACACTAAAGATGAATTCAATCTACTCTCCCAAACATATGAAAGTGAACTGTTCAGAAGAATTCATCAAAAAGAATTATTTGCACCTCAACCAACTCAGAAAAGCAGCACTGCGGTAGGACCTAATGGTAACTTCGCTGTAGTTTCATCAACCAACACGTTTAATAACGCTTATGACTCCACTTTTGATATTAAACTGTTTCTCTTTGACAAATATGGCAATCCTATACAAAACAATGTCAGTGTAAACACCTTCAAAACAGGTAATCAAAATAATCCTGACATTGCATTTTTCACAGATGACCAAACCTCACCTCACTACGGAAAATTCATTGTTACTTGGGACGGTGAAGGATCTGAAGACAATCAGGGAATCTATTACAGAATTTACAATGCTGACGGAACACCTGCCACTGCTCAAACACTAGCTCACACAGCCACAAACGGCACAACCGTTTTAGAAGAAACACCTTCCGTATCTGCCGGAAAATTTGAAGAATTCGTAATTGTTTGGGATCATGAAATTGACGGTGACAGTAGTGATGTTAAATATATTGCCTCACATAATGGAAATATTACTGAAGATTTTATCACAACTAACACAACAACCAGCGCAAGTAATCCTAAAGTTGAACTAAACCCTGAAGCCAATTCCACTAATGATAATTCATTTCAATTCGTTGTACTCTACCGAGATGATATTGATTTACCAATATTAAGAGAAGTACACCATAATGGTACATCATTGATAGCCAGATCTTCTGAAGCAATTTCATCTTCCAGTTCTGTCAAAAGAGATTTAAACATTGATGCTGCTGAAATTAACGGAAGCGTTTACTATATGGTTTCTTATAGTGCTGAAGTTAGCGGAGACAGAAGAATATACACCAATGTATATCTAATGGGATCAACAACAACACCTAATCAAATTTCAACAGACCATGAATTCAGAACTCAACAATATGGCCATTCTGAAGAATACTTTATCAATAATGCAATTTCACTTGATCAAATTAATGCTAGCGATTATTTGGGTGTTTTATTGACATGGGAAAACTCATTAAACATATCATCACCCGGTTCCACTGAAAATGCTGGACAAATCGAAGGCCAATTTGCAAGATTCAACACCAATACCAATACATTTGAAAATTTTGGGCCGATTTTCGTTGTCAACAAATACGGCAACACGGTTGCTGATAATATTTATTTTTCTTCAGATATTGATTATCTTTCTAACATCGAAGAACCTTCCAACGGACTTGCCGCAATCACCTATCTCAACTGGAATGGTGTCAGCAACAAATCATATTATCAACTATTAAATGACCCTTTTGCGGTAGCTATCAATGATTTTCCATTAACTCAAGCCAGACAAGAAATTTTATCGGGTGGAAAATTTTTAACGGTACCAAATAACATTGATTTTGGAAATCTTCAAGCCGGCATTACTTCAAGCACAGCTGAATCCATACAAATTGTAGATTTGGATGGTTCAACTTTCAGCTTGACCGTTAGCATGACTCCTCTATCCAATAACACGGATACGGGCGCTCCCGACATTGCCGAAAACAATTTTTATATAAAAAACAATGACAGCGTGAATCCTGCAGTAAACAGCTTAAACCCATACACAAACGCTACAGATTTTTCTGTCAATTCAAGCACAGACAGTTTTGTAAATTTAACAAGCCCAAGAACTTTAGGAGATAAAAACAATGACAACACCGGAAGTTGGGAAATTTATCCGGAATTTCAAATCACTGTGCCTTCTGACGCAGTTTCTGGAGAATATACGGGAACCTTAACCTTCACTCTGGCATGATCAAAAAAAACTTCTTATACATCTTGATTTCTTTTCTTTTGATGACACAAACGGCAATTGTCAGCGCACAGGTATTCACCACATATCCATCTAAACCTTATCAAGGCAACAAACAATGGATAGTCAAAAACGTTAACCTCGGCAAAAACTATCAAGAAAAAATCACAGTAAGAAATTTAACGGAAAGAACAATTTCACTAACTCTGGAATTCAAAGAAAGCACAGGTACAAAAGAAAATTTTAAAATAATAGAACATGAAGAATTCAAGAGTATTGGTAACTGGATCAACTTTGAAACTTACGAAATTCAACTAAAACCATTTGAAAAAAAACAAATAGAAATGGACATCAAAATTCCAAAAACAGCTAGAGAAAAGGAATATCAAGGAGTTATACTAATCACTCACACAGATAAAGCACAAAATTCTAAAATGAATATAGCCACTCGCATCGGAAATAGGGTATACTTAAATGTTACAAAGAATTCAGAACTTCAAACAAATATAACAAATCTCACAGTAACTCCATTACAAATATCACTTATCTTAATAGCTTTGGCTGGAATAGCATATGGAATCAAAAAAAACAAATATGAGCAATAAAATTAAAAAACTGGTCATACTACCACTCAGCATCATGCTGTTGGCGCTTAATATCACTCCTCTTTTCGCTTATACCATTGAAATTGAAATTCTGGGAGGAGGCTATAAACTACGTGGTCCTGAAGAAATAAATTTCGGAAACTTAACCGCAACCTTTTCAGAACAAATTTCAACGATCAATTTTAGAGATATTGAAATCGAAGCGACTGACAGCACAATACAAGAGGGAGGGTTGGTAGTGATCGATGAAAATGGTGGAAATGAGTTTTCTGTCACAGTCTCAGCAACTCAATTAACTAAAAACGGCAGTGACTGTGTCACCAATCCTGAAGATTGCATCCCACTTTCAAACTTTAAAATAAGCAATTCCGATAGCTTACCCTCATCAGAAGATATTGAAACAATTTACGGTCAACCCAATGACTTTTCTTTAGACGGTAGCACCAACACTTTACAAGATCTTTCCACAGTTAGAACATTGGGAAACGGAACAGGCCAGGCTCCTGGACATTGGAAGATTTTCCCTCAACTTGAAATAACAATCCCGGCCGGACAAAAACCCGGCGACTATATATCTACTTTAAGCTTTACAATCGCTTAAAATGAACAAAATAAAAAACACAATTTGGCAATTACTCATAACCGGTATCTTACTGGTAACACCTTTGATAACTTCAGCTCAAACTGAATTGATCAACCTTGGTACACTGGATATAAGACTCGAAAACGGTGAAGAAAAAATCGACATCAATATTAAACCTGGAGAATCATTACAAAAAAACTTACAAATATCCAATTTTTCTTCTCAAGATAAAAAACTATCAATTTACGTCACTGACGCAAAATTTGAAAAAAACAGTTTTATAGCTAATGATCAAAGAGAGCTCTCGAAAGATATTAAGGGATGGATAACAATTCCCACACAACAGTTGGAATTGGATTCGGGAGAATCAAAAATTTTGAGCGTAAACATTAATGCTCCTGAAAATGCCGGTGTTGGCATGCATACCGGAGCAATTATGGTTAAAGAAATCAAAAGCAGTAATGAAAAAACCATAAATATTGAAAAAGGAATTAGAGTATATGCAAATGTTGAGGGAAATCCCGTTACCAATTTCCAATTTGAAAATTTGACCACTGACACAAGCGAAAAATTTGTAACTTTTAATTCAGCTTTTTTAAATCAAGGAAACACAGATATAAAAGGTAGAGCAAAATTGCAAATAGTTGATATTTTCGGTAATACATTTAGTTCTCAAGACGATCAATTATTCGTAAAACCGGGAGAAAAACATGACTTGAATTTAGCTGTTCAAAAACCAACTCTGGGTTTATATCAAAGCAAATTAATTCAAGACTTCAACGATACTGTTAAAACATCGGTTTTAGATACCAAATTTTACTTACCAACCGAAATCGCTCTTTTATTTATTATGATAATAATTGGTATTTCAACTTATCTATATCTATTTAAAAGAAAGACCATTAAGACATATGCTAAAAATATCAAAAAATCTTCCATAAAAAATTATTTGAAAAATGACAAATTTAGAAAATCGATAGGATTCGCATTGCTTTTTTCACTCAGTGTAATCACTGTTTTAAGCTTAAAATCAATGCACACTGACTCATTAAAAACCAATTTGTTGCAAGAAATAAGTCCTGAAAATAATTGGTATGATGTAACCATCAAATATGGAAACATCAACAATCAAAGTGGCTCAAAAAACTTATATCGTGAATTCAAAGGAACAATCAAATTTGATAATGCTGAAGCTGAATTAAATAAAAAACTTGATATGGAAAGGAACGATCGCATAACTTTCTCCAATAATACAGCCACTTTGGACATTGAAGCTTCAAATGACATTGACGGAATTGAAGTAAACCTAAAACCGGAATATGCGGACAAATATCCAACCATTACAATAGAAGAAAAAGACAAAAACAACAAAATCACCGTCAGCCTCGAAGATATTCTTAAATCATCAAAAAAACTTCAATTTGGTCCATATGGTTTCGAAATCTCAGTTAAAACGAATGCAAGAAATGAAGCTTGGGAAGAACCACCTTTTGAAAAGGAAAAACTGATCAAAGAACAAAACTCAACTGAGGAATTGAATTTTCAACTAGACATTGATCAACTGGCAACTGCGGAAATCAATGAAGAAATTTTAAAAGCAACACCTGATTTAACTGAAGACCTCAACGCTTTGAATGAAATATTTGATGAAATACCTTCAAGTCCGGAAATTTTATCAAATTATATTCTTGATTCAGATTATGTCGAACAAGTCAAAACCGAGAATTCTCTCACTCAAGTTAATGCTGACCCGGCTTTACTTGAAGCTCTTAAACAAACACCTTTGACAATTTCTGAAATCACTGCAACACCTGAATTAAATTTTGTTTTTATTCCAAACCAAAAAATACAGTTTTCACCGCAAAGATTCTCTTTCGAAAACACACAAAGTTCATCGCAATCTTTGGGTGAATTAATTTTTGTTCAAAATAAATCAACTCCTTGGAACACCTATGTAACAGTCACTAATCTGATCTCTGTCAATGGCAGACACACTATCCCGGCCTCTTCTATCAAAATAATCCCGGGAGAAATAAACATGATTTCCAACAATGGAAATGGTTTACAAATTAATAAAGGAGAAGCAAGAAATTTATCCGGTGCATATGATGAGTCATTATTGGTTAGCATTGAACCACAAGCCGACACTGAAGCAATATTCACAATGTCACCTCGCGTCAACATTGAAGTTCCCCCCGGCACCCCTCCGGGCCTCTATAAAGCAGAAATTTCAATTAAAACTCTCTAAAAGCAACTAGCAATCCCGAACCCAAATCAAGCACTTCCGCCTTAAAATTGGAATCAAGTTTAACATTCTTAACAAAATCTTGTAATACCTCCTTGTGACTATTGATATTATCCGCGATTAAAACTCCGCCAACTTTCAATTTTTCTCTCGCAAACTCAAAAAAAGAATCATATTCCGCTTTGGTGGCATCAACAAAGATC
>WJLA01000092.1 GCA_014728765.1 Candidatus Peregrinibacteria bacterium | reverse complement strand
GCAAAAAATTTATGGGAGTGGTTAGAACGACTTTTTTGATTGATCCCGAAGGTAAAATTTTGGAAATTTGGAATAATGTGAAAGTCCCTAAGCATCATCAAGTTGTGCTAGAAGTTATTAAAAAAAGAAGTGGCAACCATACAAGTTGGTAAAATCACTTGATTTAGATTTATTGCCAATTATAATCGCTTCCACTCTACCGGTAAAAGCATCTTTTGTTTCCGGAACAAGAAGGGCTGTAGACGATATTTTCAAAGATGTAAATATATTCGAAAAATAATATTTGACTCTGTGTCAATTTGATGATTTAATGTGATCTTTTAATGTTTTCCAAATGGATAATTTGCGTCACATTTTGAAAGAATTGGGTTTAAATGAAAAAGAAATAAGTATTTATATCTATCTTCTAACAACAGCATGTTCTCCCGCAGGTTCCTTGTCCAGAAATTTAATGATCAAGAGACCGACTTGCTATGCATTGGTTAACTCATTAATTTCAAAAGGCTTAATAGGTCAAATGACCAGAAATAATATGCAGTACTTTTTTGCGGTGGATCCTTTGGTATGGATGGAAAATTATGGATTCAAGCAAAACTTACTGCTCAAAAAAATTGAAAAAGTAAAAAATGAAATATCTCAAGTCGATTTAAGAAGGCCAGTGAATGAAAAACCTGCAAAAGCCGTATATTTTTCCGGCAATGAAGGTATTACACAAATTTTAATGGATGTGTTAGCAAGTGATAATCAAGAATTACGGGCATTCGTTTCCAGTAACTTGAACTCATTTGTCGACTCTTTTATACCCGGTTATGAAGATTTGAGATCAGGCAAGGGTGTTTTTGCCAAAGCAATTCATACTTTTGAAGATAATTTCGATCAATTCGGAAGAAGAGATGCTGTGGTTTCCAGAGAAACAAGACGCGTCGCAAAAAATTTTGATTTGGGGGTGGACTTGCTTGGTTATGGCAATAAAAACGCAATCATCTCAATTCCGGAAAAATTCGGGCTGATTGTGGAAAGTGAAATGATTGCATCGGCTTTCAGAAAAGGTTTTGATTTTTTGTGGCGATTTGCAAAGTCTTAGCCATCAGGATTGATTGAATGCATAGATATTCTTTCTTTGATTTCATTTATTCTATTCAATGCATTTGCCATGGCTTTTATAGCTGCTCTATTGTGATCTCTCGAGCATCCAAGACCTCTGACAAATTGGTCTTCAATTTCCAGAGTTACATCAATAACAACTTCCGAACCACTGGTTAAATTGTCTTCGGGTATATATTCTTTGTAGCCTGATAGTTTTATATCCTTTTTAACCAGACTTTCGAATGCTTTTTTAGCCGCATCGACAACACCTTTATCCGATTGCTCTTTGAATATTTCTGAGACTTTTTGTTGTCCATTTTTCCAAACCAGCCTAAATTGAACATTTTGGTTTTGCTCACTTCCGAAATAAGCAAAACTTTCGCTATCCAAATTCATACCTCCGTTAGCCAAATCTTGTTCTTCGAATGCCCTGACTTTTCCGGGGATTGCAATATACTTTTCAATAAATTGATCGGCTGTTAATTGACCCGCTTCTTGATCTTTTAATTGCCTGGTTAATTCAGTATAGGTCTTGGAATCTAAAGTTAGACCTTTCAGCTCCAGCAAGCCTCTGACAGCATTTTTTCCACTCATGGAAGTCAATAGTAATCTTTCAGTGACATTACCGTAATCAGTCGCATCCAAAGAGTTATAACTATCAGGAGCTTTGGCAACCGCATTTTGGTGAATGCCCGCCCCCGTAGCATTAGCGTTAGATCCGTGAATCGGCTGATTAGGATTGATTCTATGCCCTGTGATTCTGGACAATGATTTAGCGCAATCATGTAATACAGATCTATCAATTCCATGTGTTACTCCTCCGATTTCCCCAGAAAAGTCATGCAATTGGCTGATGACAGAAGTGGAACTGGCATTCCCGGCTCTTTCTCCTATTCCAAGTGTTGTAACTTCAACTTGTCTGGCACCATTTTCTACTGCTGCTATAGTGTTGGCGACAGCATTATCTCGATCATTATGACAATGCGCGCTTGTTATTACTCCATACTTTTGTATTTCCGGTATTGCTTGATGCAAAGTTTTAAACAGTCTTCCATAATGACTTGGTCTTGCCACACCTGTTGTGTCAGGTTGAGAAGCCACCAAGTTTATTTGACCGGCATCAATCCCTTCTTTTTGTGACGCTTCTATAACTGACATAATTAATTTTCGATTTACTTCGAGCAAAAAATCAGGTTCGGTTTGAGTGGCACCTTCAATGTAGTATTGCAAATTCGGATAACCACCTCTTTTTGCAAATTCTTCAACAACATATCGACCACTTTCCACGGCATTTTCCAAGATTTCGCCTTTGGACATGCCAGTCGAGTGTTCTCTGAGTTTAGGTGCCGTTGAAACAAGCATGGTAATGCGACCTCGATTATATTGTATCAATTGATCAATAGACTCAAATGCCGCATCAAGAGACTCACGATAGTCATTCGGTTTTTTTAGGTTTAACATGAAAGACATAGCTGCTACGGATGGATTGTGGATATTCGGATTATCGACTCCTTCAATACAAATTTTTCCGACTTCTTTGATAATTTTTTTTTCTTCTGCACCTCCTGCAGGAAAGCCTGCTTCAAGAACATCATATTGAGCTTTTTTCAAAACTTTCGCATGATCCAAAATCCAATCAATGCTTTCCAAATTTTCTGGGTCACGCATGCTATAACCAGGAGCTTGGCGACCATCTCGGAGATCTGTATTTAATACATAAACTTTGTTGGGATCATTGGATAATTTCATTTTTAAAGAGTTAGTATTTAAAAAGCCCGCCGGCTAGCCGGCGGGCTGTGTTTGCTTGACAATCAAAACACTACTCGCCGTGCGGTGAGCTGATAATAATAGCAATAATAATGTTTTGAGCTGTTTTGTTCATAGTGTTTTGAATTTATAATTGATGAAGTCGATTGTCAAATTTTTTTATTGATTGACAGCATTTGCTGCATGCTCTAATTCTTCGAAATAGCTGTTGCCTAACGATTTTCCGCCGATTTTTTGCCTGATCATGGGCCATGCACTTTGAAAAATTGCCTCAAGTGTGGCTTGCTGTGCGTTTTTTCCTGTTGTTCTGGCGGAAAATTTTTGTTTTTCGTTGGCAATTGTTACCTGACAGATAGCGCGACTGTGAGCTCCAACATATTCTGGCAGTTTTGCTCCACCATTGGTTTCCGATTCGTAGCGAGCTTCAATTTCAGGCAGGGATATTTTTTTTCTTTCAATTTGATCAATAATATCAATTGATTGGCCGGTAAAAGTTGAGATTGCTTGCGCCAGACCGGCTATCTCGCTGTTTCCTTCGGAAATATCACCAAAAAATATTTGAAGCTGATTGTTATGTATAAAACTAACTCTTAATTTGCCGTCAGGCATAATCTTGAATTCCAAATCCGAAAATCCTTCATAACGATTTGAGTATTCGAACAAAACCTGCGCCGGAAATATTCCATTGGTTTTGCCCGAGCTTAATTTGATTGATTCGGATAATTGATGAATTATTTGTTTTTCTTCTGCGGATTGAAATTTTTTGCTACCAACCACGCCAAAAGTTCTTAAAGCATTAATTATGTGAGCATCTCCAGAACGTGGCCCTGTCGTGTTTTCAGGATCATTTGCACCGTATTTGGCTTGATTGACTACGTTATAAGCTTTTGCTCCTGCCTTTTCTTGACCATCCATGTGTATACCCGCGCCGTGAGCGGCAATGTCAGAACCGGAAACGGGATCTTTGGGGTGTATTTCTTGACCAAGAACTCTGCAAATCATGTTGTGAGTCGGTATTAACAGTTTAGTATTTAATTCATGATAAAAATCTTCAGTTTCGCTAATTGCATTACCATTGGCTTCAATTTGTTCAGCTAAATGGATCAAATTGGTATTACCGGCTCTTTCACCAAAATTACCCAGACAACCTTCAACTTGAATAGCCCCATTGATAAGAGCATTAATGGAACCGGCAACCGCCGTCGCTCTATCATTATGATTATGACAGGAGAATTCTATCTCGCGACCCTCAAGTCTTGCTTTTTCAATTTCATCCCGACAGTTTTTGATTACTTCTTTGAACATCCAGCCGGTTTTTGATGAGTTTCCGTGCCCGACTGTGTCGGGAAGATTGATTCGATCTGCTCCAGCTTCTATCGCTGCTCTAACAGCATAAATCAAAAATCGCGGATTGGTTCTGGTGGCATCTTCGGCTGACCACTCAACCGGCCACTCTCTTCCGGTTGAGAGTTTGGATGCTGCCTTGGCATAACTAATACTTTCTGAAATTTTTTGTAAAACTTCTCGATGTGTTTTTTGAAGCTTTTCTTTAATATGAATTTTGGAAGTGGAAATAAAAGTGTGAATAAAAGGATTTTTGGCTTCTTTTAAAGCTTCCACACAAGCATCTATGTCGTGTTTGTTGGCTCTGGCAAGACCGCAAACTTCAGTTTCCAAGCCTTCTTGATTGAATTTGGCAACAATTTGTTTGATGGTAGCTTTGTCATCTCCCGAAGCAGGAAAACCAAGTTCCATACGATCAACTCCTGTTCTGGCAATTTTGGTTGCCAGAACTAATTTTTCTTCACTTGTCATACCGGCATTGGGTCCTTGCTCGCCATCTCTTAAAGTTGTGTCGAAAAAAATAACTTTTTTGCGTATTTTTGGTTTTTCAGTTTGTTCAGGTGCGAAAGGCGTGATGTTGATAGATTTCATTTCTGTATGGTTAAATAAATATTGTTAGAAAATAAAAAATTACCGCTTTCGGATTTTGAGCGGTTTTCATTTTATTACTATTTCTTCAATTTAAGTTCAGCTTACAAAAAGACCGCTCCTTGTGTTGAGGATGAGCAGAATGAGAGCTTGAATGTTTGAAGAAAGATATTTCATAGCTTGAATATAAGTGCGGTTTATCCCGATGTCAAATTTTGATCAGATAAAGCTATTTGCTTTCCATAGTATAAACAAAATCCCAGTCATGGGTTGGGGGATAACGCTTTAAAATTTCACATCTACCGGCATATATATCGGAAAGAAAATCTCGAGGGTGTAATTCAAGGACTTTATTGAATTCATCGAGTGCTTCGATGAATTTGCGGTCAAAATAATATCTGACGCCTTGATTGTAGAGGCGTAAAATTTCTCTTTGATCGGACGAAAGATTACCATGCGTGCAAAGAAGTTCATAAACTTTGGTAGCATTTTGCTTGCCTTTTACTCTGATCACGTCGACAAATCGAACATCGAAAAGCCCGTCTATTTGCGCTAGTGTAGCATCGGAAATCATGATATGAGTTTGATATTTTTTATTGGCGGATTCAAGTCTGGAGCCAAGATTAACTATGTCTCCCATGGCAGTGTATTCAATATGATCTTCAAAGCCGATATTTCCGACAATTGCTTCGCCGGTTGATATTCCAACTCGAAAATCGAGATCGGGCTTTTTGTCTCCATTGGGAAGACTTGGATCTTGATGCCATTTATCCAAAAGTGGCTTTAGTGCGGTTCGCATCTCAAGTGCGGCTTCACAAGCTCTAATGGCATGATTGTTTTGGGGCGTGGGAGCTCCAAAGAAGGCCATAATTGCATCACCTTCAAATTTGTCGATTGTTCCTCCATGTTTGGTGATAATGCCGGCCATTACTTGAAAATATTCGTTTAGCAAATTGACCAGATTCTGAGGATGTAATTTTTCGGAAATGCCGGTAAAATCTTTGATATCTGTAAATAAAACAGTAATTTCACGCTTTTCGCCGTTAAGATCGATTTGGCTGGGGTCTTCAATGGCTTGATTGGCAATGTCTTTGTTAACATATCTGCCAAGAGCAGAATGGAGCAGAGATTTCTGTTTGAATTCAGTTAAAAATCGATAAGCATAACCGATAATGAGGGCAATGATCAAAGTGATTGGTGGATAAACAAGATTCAAAATCAATCCTTGACGGAAAATATAAGGAGCTGCAATGAAATAAGCGGCTCCCGCCGCAATAATTATGCCGAATGCATAACGAGCTTTTAGTGTGAAGATTGAAGCTGTAGCTATCAAAGCCATCAATATAGCTGCTATTGCTTGTTCTTGCGTAGTCATGTTGCGAAGAAAAGCACCATCAAGAATGGTTTGAATGGCCTGAGCATGGATTTGAACCCCAAACATGGCATTATTCGGGTCGATAGGCGTAAAATATGCGTCACCAAGCCCTTTATCATAGACCCCGATAAGTACAATTTTATCTTTGAAATACTCCGGACTAAAGCCTTCAGGATAATTTTCATTATAAACGTCTACAAAGGGTATTATCCTGATATTGCGATTATTGAGCCAGGAATCAAGATCTTGCAAGACTTTTGTACGATAATTAATGATGGTTTTATTGTTTGTCTTGGGTAATGAATACTCAAGATTTGCCGCTTCCAATAAGGCTATTGAAAAGGCTGGAGTTTCTTCAACATAATTTGTAATTTCTCTTATAATGCCGTCTTCAGATGACTCCACCGTACCAATTCCAATTTTTACATTTTCAATATTCTTGAAGAATGGATAAAGAATTCTTGGCTCTCCCCCTACATTTTCATATCTGGCAAATGAAACAATATTGTCATATTCGTTTAAAGTGTTTATGAAAATTTTGTCATCAGGATGCAAGTCTTCACCTGTATATTTAAGCAATTCCGAAAAAGCGGTAAGTGGATTTTGTGTGATTTTTTGAACGTCTTCCGCTGAAATACCTTTGCTGGGATTATCAAAAAAAATGTCAATTCCGATGGCTGAAGGTTGATGCTTTTGTAAATTCTCAATAACCTTAGCATAATAAGTGCGTCTCCAATCTTTGAATTCTCCAAGACCTTGATTAATATTCCTTGATTTGTTATCAATCGCCACAATTGCAATCGGATGATCCGTTTCGCTTTCCTGATATAAAAAATTGGAAAGTAATAATTGGGTTTTGGCTAGTGGATTCCACCATATCAATAAAAGTACAACCGCAATTATCATGATAAATACCAGCAATGCTTCGAGCGTTCTTTTGATAGTGTAGGGGATTTTCATTTTTAGCACAGTTATCATATTATTATAACATAATCCGAATGTTTTTGATAGTGATAATAGTTAGATCATGAGAGAAGTGAGTGGTATGATAATTTCCATTTTCAAAAAGTATGGAAAAAAATCCTCATGAAAATAAATTAATAGTTTTTGAAGGGATTGATCTCGTGGGAAAAACCACCATGTGCGAGATGTCAGAAGAGTGGATTAATTCAATTGCTCTAGAAAGGGGGCTAAGAGGAGAAGAAAAATTTAGAGCAATAGGACATGATGAAATGACTTCAATTCAGAGTAAGCTTTTTTTTGAGATAGATTCAGATTTTATCGATAAAAGAAAATTGCGAGATCTTTTGATGGGGAAAAGAAGAAAAAGTGCGGTCAGATTGGAACAAGTGCCATTTGATTATCCCGATAGATATAAAAAAGTTAAGGAAATCGAATGTCCGGACAAAGCATTGGTGGTATATCTAAGACGGCTGGCATATAAAAACAAAATATTAAATGTACTTCTCCCGCATTTTAATATGATTTGTGACAGATATGTTCATTCAATTTTGGCTAGGGCAAGAGCACAAGGAGCTAATTTCGCCAATATGAATTTGGATCAAATTGAGGCGATAGCACCAGATTTAACAGTTCTTTTGACTTTGGATGAAAGGCAAAGAACCGAAAGGCTAAATTTGAGAGACAGGGATTCTATTACTCCTTATGACAAGCTTCGTAAAAGTCCCGGTAGTTTTATGGAAACCATGGAAGAAAATTTAAAGACTTTTTCACCTGAAATTGTTGATTGCACTTCAAAAACACGTGAACAGATTTTCATGACTTTTTTACGACCTAAATTAAATACTACTTTGAATGTTGCAGAAACTTTGTAAGATAATTTGAAGTGGAACTTTAACTTGAACCGTGTGACTGAATTCACCCGGTTGTGCTGAAAAGAAATTTTTTCTTTTTAACAACTCTTTTACTCTACTAAAAACCATGCTTGATAAAATCAGGAAACATCTCTACTTTATTTTTGTCTTTCTGATTAAAAAGAAATGGGGCTACATCTT
>WJLA01000091.1 GCA_014728765.1 Candidatus Peregrinibacteria bacterium | reverse complement strand
GCGGATCTCTTCTCCCACTACTTCATAAATTTCTATTAAATCCTCATAAGCATTTTTACCGCCAAGATAATCCCAGAAATCTTTTCCAACTAAAAAATCATTTCCTTTGTCAAAAAATTTAAGACATGTCCATCTTTCATATTCTTGTGGAAAATATGGATTGTAATACATGCCTAGAAAAATTTTTATTTTTTTACCCTCCCGTGCACGCATAGCATAAACTTCTAGCAAATCTCTCTTTGCTGCTCTCATTTCATTTTTGTTGGGCTTTGGACCCTTGATCTCCACGTAAACTTCTTCGCCTTCGTGTGTTTCCAAAAATAGGTCTATAGTTTGTATTCTTTTCTCTATTGTGTTTGATTTACTTTGACTTGCTTCAAATATTTCTTTTGCCTCTTTCTCATGATTTGGCTCTCTAATAACACTATCAAGCTCACTAAGTATGTCAGAGAATGTTTTTTGTGCTTTATGGGTTATTTCTCCGGCTAATTTCGTTTTTCCTTGAAGTTTTTTTGCTGTCTTGAAATTTTCTTTTGCAATAATTTTCGCAATTGATTCATGCCAATTCCCTAAAGCTGTTTCGCAACCGTGAATAAATCCTTTTGCCAAGTAGCCCTTTTTAGTAAATAAAGCATATTGAAAAGGCTTTGATGAGTCTTCCGCTTTTAAATCATATTCATCAATTTTCTTTAAAATTTTTGTTTTTAAGAATGTGTAAACCTCTTCCTTTAATTTTTTTGAAAGTGCCATATTAGATTTGTTTTAAGTGGAAAATTATTTCGGAATAAGGGTTTTTATCCCTTTCTGTACGATTAAGGACGGGTCTTTTGTATTGATTTACAATCTTCATTCCAGATTTTTCTGCAATTGTAGGATAAAGATTATGCTTGTCATTAGCAACAAGGAATACGTCATAATCATCAGCAAGATATGGCTTAGCATTCGATAATACTTTTGCAATACCCTCTACATAAGAATTTCGTGCTTCAACTCCACGGCCTTTATATAAAGGTCCTATTTCCAGCTCATCTTTTCTCTCGAAGTTGAAAAGATCATATGCATATGCATGTTGTTCGTGATAGTCAATTTGACCCACGTATGGCGGTGAAGTAAAAATGCCTTTGATTTTTTGTTTTTTGAATACGTCAAAAAATGATTGACTTCTTTCTTCTAGTTCTTTTTCTAGGTTAACAATTCTTGAATCAGAAGAAATAGTTATCCAGTGACTACCATTTTTTATTTTTTGAAACTGTCGTAGTCTGCTGATTGTGTCATTGGCGTACCGTGTAAACCAGTATTTTATTGAAAATAAAGGCTTACATATTTTCTTATGTTTCCAACAATAGTAAGTAGTTACTTGAGGCTCTTTTAAAGTTGCAAGATCAGAATGCGTAGTCGCACGACATGATCTGATAGTTCTACTTAAAATTATGGCAAGCACTCGCTTGTTTTTTTCATTCTTTACTTTTTTTATTTGCTCAAAAGAAAAATCGATTTCATTTCGTACATTTTTTATATACCACTTATCTATAAAGGTATTACTTTTCTTCTGTTTGAGCTTAATATCGTATTTTTCAACAAGTTTATTGTAAATCTTTAAAAACTCAGCCTCTTTCTCTTTGGCAAATTTATTTTCATCAATTTCTTTTTTATAGATTTTCCGTTTATATTCTGGGCTAGGGAAATTTTTACTGTTAAAATCAGAAAGTTTTGAGTAAAGTTCATTTTCAAAATTTTCAACATTTGTTTTAGTCTCAAATGAAGAAATGGCTTTCTTGATTTCATTTACATCTTTTGCTAGAGATTCCAGATCGTAATCCAAAAGTTTTACATCAGTGATCATGCAATTAAAACGAGAGACATCACAACCAATTGCGTGTATGCCAAGTTCATGAGCTTGTACAAGTGTAGTACCTGATCCGGAAAAAGGATCAAAAACTATATCGCCTTTTTGAAAAAATACGTCTTTCTTAAAATCATCAGTATGATCATCAATAAAATATTCAACAAGTTGCGGAATGAATTTGCCTTTATATGGGTGTAACCGGTGTACATGCTTTGTGGTGTCTTTTTCACGAAGATTATCAAAAGAAAGTGCCCAGTTTAAATCATCACCGAGTTTCTTTTTCCATTCAATCTCTCGACTGCCATTAAATGATTGATAGTAGTTTTTGAGATCATTAACAGCTACTTGGGTACTACCATTTTCTCCGTGCTTTTTAACTTTGCCATATTGAATAAGGTAGGAAATGTTAGATTCCGAAATTGTGCGACCGAGAAAGTTAGTTGCCCAATCGCAAGCTTCTTTAATGGAAAGTAATTTGTTTGGTGCCAGAGTGCTCATAAGTATTTTAGGTTATTTTATCAATTTTTTTGAAAGTATATCAAATGTAATTAAGGTTTTTTCACCCATGTAATCCCAAAACCTATTTTTGCGATTTTTAAAAATCCAACAAAGAAAAATTTGCGAAAGTATAAACCAATAAAATAATCCAGGCACTTGAGGGAGAGTAAACTGGTTTAATATCCAAGTATTAAGCCAGAATATAATTATAGTTAGTAAATTTAAAAGTGTTGATGTGAAAAAACCACGATAGAGACTGTACATGGAGTTGAATAACCTCACGTGCCCGCTAAAATCATTTGAGAGGGCATAAAGTTGACAGTATTTAAAAATTTGATTTTGTTTTATACTCTGAGGAAGTTCAAAGAAATTTTGTGCTTTATCTGTAATATATGTCCATTGCTTTTTGGATTCTACTTTTTTTTCATTTTCACTTTTGAGGTTCTTGAATAATTTTTTGAGGTACCGACCGTTTACTAATTTATCAAAAAAATTTGATAAGCCTTGCACAAGATGACCTACGAAATAACTTGTCATGATTAACCCAATTGAGTTTTCAAGTGCGATAAAGATCGAAAGATCGGGAAATTCTTTTGATTGAACAATTGATACAAAAATGAAAAGGCTTATTATTTGGTATAGCCCTACAAATACATAACCAAAGTGGTCGTAGAGATTGAATTTTGATATTAATTTATTCATGTTGATTAGCGATCATATTCAAAGGCATAAGTGGCTCTTCCATTTTGCTCACATGTTAAGCTGATATTTCCCTTCCAGCGTGTTGACCAAACTTTATCACTATGGTTTCGGTATTTATTAGAGGCATCAGTGCTTGGTTTTTTACCAACAGAAACAATTACGGCATCAGGTTTAATTAAATTCAAGAAATCTTTGTGATAACCGGAATCTCTTCCATGATGGGGAGCTTTAAAGATAATTGTTTCGCCTTCCTCCTTTTTGAAAAAATCTTTACCATAATGCTCTAACATGTTCGGGATTGTCATGTCATTAGTTGCATCACCACAAAGGTAAATTTTTGTATTTTCATGCTGAACCAGTAAGACATAACTCAAGTGATTTGCATGATCTTTTTCATGTGCGATATCAATCAAATCTTGAGTAGGCGCTAATATATGAACATTATCGCCTTTCCAGTGATCTAACGAATGTCCTCGTAGAGGTTTTATTGCCTTTGGTGAATCGGTAGATTTTCTCAGCTCACAATAGGTAGTCCAATCATCATAGTTATATTTTGTAGAATCAAAATCTTCTTCATTTTTCTCAAAGGAATGATCCACATCCCAAAAGTTTGTTATTCCTATTCCAGAATTTTTAATTTTGTGAAGCCCTGAAATGTGATCCATGTCAGGGTGAGTGCAGATGAATCTGAATATAGAGTTGATGCTTTTGGAGCTAAGCCAATCCACAGGATCGGTCAATGTTATGTCATAACCCTTTTCAAGTAGGAACGCGGATTCGTCGAAATCAGTTTGGGCACGTTTTAGCATTAGTTCTAGCTCGCTCACGCCGAGTTCAGAATACAATTCTTTTCTAGTATCTTCGTCGATTTTGCCATTGTTTATATCAATTACACTTAAATTTCCACTGGGGAATTCAACGACAGTGCAATCGCCATGACCAACATTGAGAAAATGAATTTTTATTGCCATAGGTTTAATGTTTAGTATCTTTTGGTG
>WJLA01000090.1 GCA_014728765.1 Candidatus Peregrinibacteria bacterium | reverse complement strand
CTTTGAAACTTCTGACAGTATCTTCTTTCTTGATATATTCTCCCGGAGTTCCTGTAAATTGTTCTGCTACGAAGAAATTTTGAGTTAAGAATTTTTGAATTTTTCTGGCTCTGGAAACTGTTAATTTGTCTTCTTCAGATAGTTCGTCCATACCGAGAATGGCAATAACGTCTTGAAGTTCTTTATATCGTTGAAGAACTCTTTGCACGTTTGTAGCGATTTGATAGTGTTCTTCTCCGACTATTTCAGCGGTTAAGGCTTGAGATGTGGAATCTAGAGGATCTACTGCCGGGTAAAGTCCCATTGAAGCCATTTTTCTCGAAAGAACCACGGTAGCGTCAAGATGCGCAAAAGTTGTAGCCGGTGCCGGATCGGTTAAGTCGTCCGCTGGAACGTATACCGCTTGTACCGAAGTGATTGAACCGTTTTTGGTTGATGTGATTCTTTCTTGCAATACTGCCATATCTGTTGCCAAAGTTGGTTGATAACCCACTGCCGAAGGCATTCTTCCGAGAAGCGCTGAAACTTCGGCTCCAGCTTGTGTAAATCTAAATATATTGTCTATAAACATCAAAATATCTTTTCCTTCATCTCTGAATTTTTCGGCGATTGAAAGTCCGGTAAATGCAACACGCATACGAGCTCCAGGCGGTTCATTCATTTGTCCGAAAACCATAGCGAGTTTGTCGATTACTCCGGATTCAGTCATTTCTTGAATCAAATCATTTCCTTCTCTTGATCTTTCTCCAACACCCGCAAAAACCGAATACCCTCCATGGCTCATTGCTACATTATGGATCAATTCCTGCATAATTACGGTTTTTCCAACTCCCGCTCCTCCGAATAATGCCACTTTTCCTCCTTTAATAAACGGTACCATCAGATCAATAACTTTAATACCGGTTTCAAAGACTTCAACCGTATCATTTTGTTCGGTTAATTTAGGAGGAGTCATATGGATAGATCTTTGTTCCACGTCTTCGGCCAGAGGTTTTCCTCCATCAATTAAATTGCCGGTAACGTTTAAAACTCTACCAAGCACTTCTTTTCCGACAGGTGTTTGAATGGGGTGTTTAGTGTCTACAACTTCTTTTCCACAATATAGTCCGTCAGTTGTACTCATGGCGATAGTTCTAACCACTCCACCACCAAGGTGTGACTGAACTTCCAGTATTAAATCATCTACTTGTAGTGCGTTATATCTTTCCGGAATATGGTCGGAGAAATACGCATCAACAACTACACCGATAATTTTAACGATTTTTCCTTTAGGTAGGTTGTCTTTATGCTCTTTAGTCATATCTTTTGAAAATTATTTAATTATGTTATTAATTTGCGATTGATTCACTTGCTCCGATCAATTCTGCCAATTGTTGGGTGATGGCTTGTTGACGAGCTTTGTTATAAGTTAGTGTTAAATCTCCCAGAATTCTATCAGCTGAATCAGTAGCGTTTTGCATGGCAAGCATTCTACTTGAATATTCAGCGGCTTTTAGTTCAAAGAAAGATTGAACGAATATTCCTTGAATTATTTGTGAAAATAAAACGTGAACAACTCTGTCTTGATCCGGTTCATAGTACATATATTTTCTTCTGGATACTGAGCTTCTGTATTTGCTTTCTCCATGTCCGATATTGGTTTTGATCATTTCTGCGGAGAAGGGAAGGAAAGTTTTCAGTACCGGGTAAAAAGTGAAAGTATTCTGAAAATGAGGTGCCACAAAAATCACTTCCTTGATTTTTTTGCTTTTCCAAAGATTTATGATGTGATCAATAATGTGAAGAGTGTCAATCGGTCTTAGATTTTCCTGTACTTCTGTAAAGCTTTTTTCTATAGGAAAGTTTCTGCTTCTGGCAAACTCTTTGGCTTTTTTTCCAATTGTAATCAGTGTTTTTTGATCATCTTTCAGATCTTTCCATTTGGAAGAGCGAAAAGCTCCTTTTAGAATATTGGCGTTAAGTGCACCGCAGAGACCTTTATCTGAAGTATAAACAACGAATAAAGTCTTTCCTTCAGTTCTCTTTTCCGTGTATATGCTTTGCATGTCTTTACTAAGATTTTTTTGAAGGACATTAAGTAAATCCCAAAGATATTGCCTAGTGGAAAAAGCCTTTTTCTGAAAATTTTTCATTTTAGAAGTGGCTACCAATTGCATAGCTTTAGTAATTTTTTTGGTGCTTTTAACACTATTAATTTTTTTCTTAATTTCAAGAAGTGATGCCATTTGATTATTGATCGTTAAATACTTTTTCCATTATTGTTTTTAATTCCGCTTTGATTTCATCCGTGTATTCTTTTTGAGTTTCTATTTTGGTGATTAAACCTTCATTGTGAGCTTCCATATATGTTAAAAGTTCTTGCAGTTTTTCTCTGACATTTGATTCACCGTATTTATCAAGATATCCTCCCGTTGAAGCTACTAGAACGGCAACTTCTTCCCATAGTTTATACGGATTACCATTTTTTTGCTTTAGAGCTTCCACAACTATTTTACCTCTGAGTAACTGTGCTTTGGTGGCTTCATCAAGTTCCGATGCGAATTGTGAGAAAGCTTCCAATTCATAATATTGGGCAAGATCTAATTTTACTGATCCGGATACTTTTTTGATAATTTTAGTTTGAGCGGCTCCTCCTACACGAGAAACGGAGATTCCCACGTTGATGGCTGGTCTGATTCCTTTATAAAACAGATCGGCTTCAAGGAAGATTTGTCCGTCAGTAATGGAAATTACATTTGTTGGAATATAAGCGGATACATCTCCCGCTTGAGTTTCAATGATAGGTAAAGCGGTGATTGAACCTCCTCCATTTTCTTCATTCAATTTGGCAGCTCTTTCCAGCAATCTGGAGTGAAGATAAAAAACGTCACCTGGATAAGCCTCACGTCCGGGTGGTCTTCTTAAGAGAAGTGACATTTCACGATATGAAACAGCATGTTTGGATAAATCATCGAATACCACCAAAACATCTTTGCCCTGTTCCATAAAATGCTCGGCTACAGCCATTGCCGAGAAAGGAGCTAAAAATTGCATTACAGCAGATGATGCGGCGGGAGCGGAAATTATAGTGGTATAATCTAGTGCTCCATTTTTTCTTAATGTGTTTAAAACTTGTGATGTTTTTGATTCTCTTTGTCCTATTGAAGTGTAAATACAAATCATATCCTGTCCTTTCTGATTTAAGATGGTATCAATAGCTACGGTTGTTTTACCTGTTTGTCTATCACCGATAATTAATTCTCTTTGTCCTCTTCCAATGGGAATCAAAGCGTCAATTGCCACTATACCTGTTTGCACAGGTTGATGTACGGATTTTCTATTGATCACGCCAGGTGCAATTTTTTCAATAGGATTGTTTTTATCCGATTTGATACTCGCTCCTCCATCTAAAGCTTCTCCAAGGGGGCTTAATACTCTTCCAATAACTTGGTCGGAGACGGGGATGCTTAAGTTTTCGTTGTTGGCAATTACAAAAAGTCCTTCTCTAACACTTTCTCCTCCTTGTAAAATAACTGCATAAGCAGTGTCTTTTTCCAGATTCATCACGAGAGCTTTGGTGGATGTGCCTTCAACGGTCACAACTTCTCCCATTTTCAATTCCGGTAAGCCTTTAACCATAATCACTCCATCTTTATAAGATTCGATAACGCCTTGTTTTTTAGATGAAGATTTGGTTTCTGTTTGGCTTGATTTTAATGCTTCCTCTATCTTATCCAGAAATGCATGTAGTGTTTCTTGAGCCATAGTTTTAGATATTATTAATTGTAGTTAAATTATTGATTTTAGAAAGCCAGGAAAGGTCAGTAGTTTTTCCATTCACGAAAACTCTTATTCCTCCTATTAAATTTTTGTTGACTGTGAATCTCGGAAAACTGTTTGGATAATCTTTGTTTAATTCAGTTCTGATTTCGTGTTTTAATTTTGAGTCGATTGATTTCGGTGATTGGATCAAAACGTATTCAGAAGGTTTGATCAGTTTGATAAAACTTTCTATTTCCATGGAGATTTCTTGAATGCTGTCAATTTTAAACAGCTCATTCAAATTTACCCCAAAACTTCCTTGATATTTTATTTCAAGTTGATTTTGATCAGCGTAATGACCTAATTCATTAATCATAAATTCGGTCAATGCATTGAAAAGCTTTCCTTTCAATTTGAAGATTTCCTGTTTTCCTGTAGTTAAATAGTTTATTAAAGATGAAAGATCTTTATAAATATCTTTTTCCGTCGCTTCAAGCAAATATATTTTGATACTTTCCGGTAATTCCAAATTTTGGATGAGTTTTCTTTGTTCAGATTCGGATAAATCTTTAAAACTCTTGTGTTTAACAAGAAAATTTAAAATTTCTTTCAGTATGGTTGTAAGAAGTTGATCTAGCATTTTTAGTATTAATTCTTATATTTGCTCCAAGCTTCCGATACGCTTTCATCGATTACATTTTCCGGTATTTTATTTTGAACAACATACAATACTGCTTGTTTGATGATTTCGAGTGTTCTAGCTTCAGTTTCTTGAAGCAATAATTTTTGCTTTTCAGCCATTTCTGTTTGCGTATCTTCAATTAATTTGTTTCTTTTTGCTTCCATGTCGGAAATAAGTTCGGCTTTTTTGCTTTCGATTGTTTCATGCATTTTTTTCATTTCAGCTTGCATTTGTGTGTGCGCATCAGCTTTTTCTTTTTGAATTTCTTCCAATTTTTGTTGAAAGTTTTCCTTTAATCGATTGGCTTCTTCAATATTATCGGCAATATTTTTTTGTCTGTCTTCAAGTTTTCCCCAAATTTTTGGGATAACATAATAACCTAGAATGGCGAATAGAACACCATAATTGATTAGGTAGAAGATTATGCTTTGCCAATCTATTCCGAGTTTTTGTAAGTCCATTCTGTAGTGTTAATAAAATTATCCGAATAAGATGATAAGAGCTACAACAAGTGCATAAATTGCTGTAGATTCACAAATTGCCATTGATACAATCATTTTTGGGAAAATTGAATCTGAGATTTCAGGATTTCTTCCCATTGCTTCCATGGTTTTACCTGCCACTATACCTTCACCTATACCCGGTCCGATAGCTCCTAGCCCTACCGCTAGTCCTGCCGCTAATAGTCTTACTGCTTCGATATCCATATTTTTATAAAGTTAAGAAATAATTAAATATGTTATAAATTTTCAGTTTGTAATTTTGGTGCCGTTTCAATGTCTTTTGTAGGTTCATCTTCAACGGACTTGATAGTTCCCGCCATGAATTGAATTGATAGTATTGCAAAAACATATGCTTGAACCAGTCCGGAAAATATACTTAAAACAATAAATGGCAGAGGAATTATATATTGAGTGTAAGCGGTTATTCCCGCTATAACAATTACCATTACTTCTCCAGCGAAAACATTACCGAAAAGACGAGCTGATAGCGAAACAAGTTTGGCTACTTCGGCAATTAAATCTGAAATGCCCATCAGGAATGTTCCAATTGCTTTTCCAAAATCAGACGGTTTTTTAATTTTAAAGAATGGTGAAATCTTAATAAAGTTATCAATATGTTTTAGTGGAGATTTTGCAAGAGCCAAAAAGTGCGCAATTCCCAGCACCATGATAGTCAAAGCAATCGGTTGGCTGAAATTTGCTGTGGGAGTTGTGAAAACCAATCCATCTTCGGTTACAATACTATTAATGATTGGAATTATCGCAAATTGATTGGCAATTAGTAAAAACACAAAAATTGTTATATAAAAAGGAGCCCATTTTCTGGCAATTTTTTTGCTGCCATAGGCACTGACAAGCAAGTCCATGAAAGCATTGATAATTCCTTCAAAAATAATTTGTGCTTTGGTTGGTATGATTCGGGCTTTTCTGACGGTTAGTAAACCAATCAATATTATAATTAAAGTTGTAATTGCAGAGCCCAGCATTGAAGTGGATATGGCAATTTCTCCAATTTCAAAAATCGTATTTGCTTGTAGACTTATTTCTTGCATCAGTCTTTTTTAGTGATTTTTTTAAATACTTTATAAGTAAATATTTGTGATAAAGGATAGGCTGAGACTACACCAATAATCAGGAATAACGGATAGGTTTGAAATATTTGATCAAGCAGATATCCGATTCCTGCAAAAATAGCGATTGACACAATAGTTATTGCTATTACTCTAAACGTTATCAAATAATGTTTATTAAACATTAAATGTTCCATTTTTTTGCTGTACTCGCTTTTTTCGGGTTTTTTTTCAGTCATGTTAAATATCCTGTTTTTATCAGCCCGAGATTTTAATTAAATATTTGGAAAAAGCAAGGCTCTAAGAGTTTACTTTTTGAAGAGGGCTTTACTAATTCTTTAAAATATTGTTTTATCTATTAAGTGCGGAGATGGGATCAAGTTTTGCAGCTTTATTTGCAGGGATTAAAGTGAAAAATAAACAAAATATTATAGAAAAAGATAAAATTTGAATGAAATGAATTGGATCAAATGAGAACAATGTTTTTGGTTTAAAAATCAGTGCGGAAAAAATATTTAACAAAATGGAATCTGCAATTTTAGCCAGTATGTAAGCAGTCAAATAACCAAAAATTCCTGAAATTAGACCAATGATTAGTGCTTCAGTCAGGAAGGTGTTTCTGATCATTGTTTTGGTGGCGCCCATGGATTTTAAAATTCCTATGTCTTTGATTCTTTCGTTTAAATTGGATAAAAATGAAGTTGCAATCATCAAAGCCGACATCAAAAGTATTATTGTTACTATCATCGAAAGGCTGAAATTAAAAATACTCAGAATATTATTTGCTTGCTCAGCTCCCTGATTGGGACTGTTTACTTCATATCCCAAACTTTCAATTTGTGATTTAACCATTTCAATATCTGAAGAGGGTTTTATATTAGCTTTGGCATTAATGTATGTTGTTTGCGGTTGATTAAGTTTTTCATTAAAATAATTCATCTGTGCCGGAGGAATTGTAATTCCTATAATTTTTGCTTTATTGGAAAATCCTACAATTTCACCGTTAAAAACTTCGGTTTGATTGGTTTGTGCTCCGAAAAAAGTTGACTCGTTCAATAAAATTTTAATTTTTGTACCGATTAGATTATCTGCGGTGATGATGGGGAGATTATTGTTATTGGCAAAAGAAAAGTTGTATAAATCCACTAATTGGCTGGAAATGATAATTGGAATATTTTCGTCATTTCGAGTCCATTTTTGAGGATCTATTTCAAGGTCTTCAAAAGCTTCCAGGGGCAGGCTGAAAATCAATGCGTCACTTTGTAACCATTGTCCCAACAGATTGATTTGAATTGAAGAGATTCCTTTTAATGAATCTTGGGGATAAATGCTTTCAATTCCCTCAAGATTGGCAAGTTTGTTGATATCGTTTTGGTTCAATGAGCTATTTGTGGAATCGGAATCAATTAAATTAAAATAACCTCCCAATTGATTTTTTGGTAATATTTCAATTTGATTTAATTCACCAGAATTTTGATCGTCTGAAATATAGTTTTTTAAGCCTTGACTGAAAGCTGAAAGCCCGGTGAGTGTAATGATGCTGATGCTTACGGCAGTAATCAATAAAAGGCTGCGAACCGGTTTTTTTAACAAATTTTTAACAGCTAATTTGTATATCATTATTGTAAATAATTTTTTGGATGAGCTGAATTGGGTATCTCTCCATCTTTGATTTCTACGATATGATCGGCATTTTTTGCTATATTTTGATCATGCGTTATTACTATCATAGTAATATTGTGATTTTTTTGAATTTTTTTTAACAACTCAATGATTTCGCTACCGGTTTGAGAGTCAAGATTACCCGTTGGTTCGTCTGCGAAAATTATATCGGGTGCCATGATGATAGCTCTTGCAATTGCGGCTCGTTGTTTTTGTCCACCTGAAACTTGATTCGGCTTTTGGTTTTCTTGAGCTAAAATTCCCAGTGAATCAAGAGTTTCCGTGATTTTTTGTTGATCTTGTTCCGATAACTTTGATTTGTTGATAAGTAGAGGAATCTCAACGTTCTCTCTGACGGTTAAGTGCTCAAGAAGATGAAAATCCTGATAAACAAATCCCATTTTTTGATTTCTTATCTTGGCGATTTTGGAGTCTTTCAAATTATGAAGATTTTGATTGTTAATTATAACCTTTCCGGAGCTAGGTTTATCCATGCCACTCATAATATGTAAAAGAGTGGATTTGCCTGAACCTGATGGTCCTACAATGCTGACAAAATCTCCTTTTTTAATTTTTAGATTCAGATTTTTTAATACCAAATTGGAATGTTTGCCAATTTGGTAAAATTTTTTGATGGATTCAAGCTCTATGATTGTGTTTTTGGGCATTATTTTTCACTATCCTCTTTGGAGGTTGTTTTTATCTTAGTGAAATAAGTATCATAGAACTCTTTGATTTCTTCAAGGTTTTTAAATAATTTCTTTTCATTTCCAACATTCAAATATTTAGGATTTACCTTGATGGATATGGTTCCGGGATAACCGTCTTGTTTTAATTTTGTTAAAAAACTTTCAATGGGCAAAATTCCGTTTTGTGGAAGATTATATGTGTGACTTCCTTTAATATTGGAAAGATGAACATGCACAAGGAATTTTTTAAGCAGTCTGTAAACCTCCATTAAATCTTGATTTTTTGATTTAACTCTTGTGGTGTCAATACAGGTATGTTTGAATTTTTTTAAATCTGCCAAATTGTTCATGGCGTGACCGGGTATTATTCCGAGTAAAGTTTCACTGGGTGAATTTTCAAGAGCTATTGAAATGTTTTCTTTTTGTCTTATTTTAGGTATTTCGTTTTTTAGCCATTGAATGCTTTTAAAATCAAAAATTTTAGGAGGTTGAATCACAATGATTTTGGTTCCCAGTTCTTTTGCCATGTCTACCGCTGACAGAATTTTTTTTTCGCTTGATGTGGGTGGAGTGGAGATGGAAACCACCGGCAATTGGTATTCTTCAATTAGCTTTTTGATGTATTCCGTGTTTTGAGTATCATAATTTCCCGGATTAATATTCAGATCTATTCCATCGTATCCAGCTTCTTTAACGAACTCAAAAACTCGGTTTAGACCGTATCCTTTAAAACTGTCGGTGCAAATTGCTAGCATTTTTTATTTTTATTAGCTTATGTTTATTGTAGCAGAATTGTAGGTGTTTGGGAAGTTCTTGGCAATGGTAATTTGTTTTAAGAAATAGTATTATTGTTAAGTTATCGAGGTTAATTTCAGAAATAATAAAATATTGATAATTTCTTGAGTACATTAAATAAATGTTTATAATGCCTTCGTATATCTTCAAAAATGTTATATGTTGGATCCAAAATTTATCAGAGAAAATGCCGAATATGTGAAGAAAATTATTGAATCGGGAAGAAGCAAGCCGGAAATGGCCAATGTTGAGCAATGGCTATTTTTGGATAAGGAAAGAAGTCAATTGATACAGGATGCCGATGCACTTAGGGCTGAGAGAAATGATTTGTCCAAATCTTTAAAAGGTAAACCTGATCCGACAACAATTGAAAAAGTTAAAAGATTGAAAGTTGATTTAGAAACCAAAGAAACAGCTTTGAATGAAGTTGAAGAAAAGTGGCAAGCGATTTTGGATTGGATGCCCAATATGCCTGTTTCTGAAGAATTGATGCCATTTGGTAAAGGAGAAGAAGATAATGTTGTATTGAAAGCTTGGACTCCTGAAAAAGGTGAGTATCAAAAGCCAGGTGTTTTTGAAACCAAGGGAATGCCGGCAAGGTCAAAGCATTGGGATGAAGCTTTAAAAGAACCAAAGCATCATCTTGATTTGGGTCAGGCTTTGGGTGTGATAGATACTGAACAATCGGCTAAGGTTTCCGGATCAAGATTTGCATATTTGAAAGGGGATTTGGTGCTTATGCAATATGCATTGCAGAGACTTATTTTTGATGAATTGATTCGAAGAGGTTTTACTCCAATCATTCCACCGTTAATGGTACGTGATAGAGCTTTATATGGGACATCTCATTTTCCCGAACAAAGAGATCAAGTTTATCAAGTTAAAGGAGATTATGTTGAGGATGAGATGGAGCTTAATTTGGTAGGATCTTCCGAGCCGACAAATTTTGCGTATTTTATGGATAAGACTTTGAATGAGTCGGAATTGCCTCAAAAAGTATTTGCTTATACTCCTTGTTTTAGAAGTGAAGTTGGTTCTTGGGGTAAAGATGTTAGAGGAATCAAAAGAGTGCATCAATTTGATAAAATTGAGATGAATGCCGTTTGTGCTCCTTCGCAATCCGAAGAAGTTTTTAATGAATTTCTAGCAATCAACGAATGGTTGTGGCAAGCATTGGAAATTCCCTATCAGCTTGTTTTGAAATGCACCGGAGATGCGGGTTATCATGCTTCAGCTCATCAAATTGATCCGGAAGGTTGGCTTCCTAGTCAACAAGAATTTATGGAACTTGGAACTGATACCAATACCACAGATTTTCAAGCGCGCCGGTTGAATATTAAATATAGAACGTCTGAGGGTGACAAAAAATTGTGTCATACTGTCAATGATACATGTATAGCGATGGGGCGAGCTTTAATTGCTATTATGGATAATTATCAGCAGTCCGATGGGACGATTAAAATTCCGGAACTGTTGAAAAGTTTTATCGGTAAGGATTATCTTGGAAAATAATATTAGACTATAGTTTTGACATTATTTTGCCGAATTTATCAAAAACAAGATCAAAAGATTTTTCTCTATATGAAGAGATAGTGTTTTTAACTTTCTTATAAATATCGGCGGAAACAGTAAGCGGTAGCAAATAAGGAGAAGTGTTTATTTGAAATTGTATTTCAGCGTCTTCAGGATAAATTTCAGGATCGATGTAGTCATGATTTTTTCTCATATAGGTAATTTGATTTTTTTTAAAATAACTCCTTTTTCATATATGTCAAATACGTTTTGATATAAAAAAGACTGCTAAGCTTTTATGGCTAACAATCTTTTTTAATGATAAGAATAGTCATTTTTGCGTAATTACTATGTTAAAGCAAGTTAGGATTAAAATCAATTTACACCTGAGCGAATTCAGGTTTAAGTTCAGATTTTTTAAGCTTGCCAACCAATAGATACGTAAAAGGAGTTGCTAAAATTTCACCTGAGCATTTAATAATGTAATTGGAAATCATAATGATGATCAGTGTTTCAAGCGGTAAAACACCATAGAAAGCTATAGTTACAAAAATCAATGTATCGATGCCTTCTCCGACCAGAGTGGAGCTGATTGTTCTGACAAAAAGGTATTTACCATTTCGCATGGCGTGCATGATTTGAGCATTGGAAAAGCTACCGGCGAGATAGGCGAGCAGGCTACCGACCACTATTCTCGGAGTTAATCCGAGCACATTCATGTAGCTTTCCTGATATGTCCAATCGGCTGCAGGTGGTAAAGCTCCAATTGCGATGATGGATACGGCCAGCAAAATATTGGCAAAGAAACCTAGCCAGATAATTTGCTTGGCTTTTTTGAATCCGTAAACTTCCGTTATGACATCGCCCAGAATATAAACAGCGAAAAAGTACAGTGTTCCACCGTCCATGGTTAATCCTCCCAGTTCAATGATTTTGGTCGAAGTAATATTGGATATTAAAATTAGTGTGATGTAGATGCTTGCTATTGAAAGTAAATGTTTAGTTTTCATTTTGATTATTTAATCTTTAAGCTAAAGTTAATTCTTCATGGTGCATATGGATTATAATAAATTTTTGGAAATATCAATGATTTCTTTCCGAGAAGAGTATGAGGTTGAAGGTAGAGTAGATGAATTTATTGATATTTCCAAAGCTTTAATTGAGAATAACCAATCACCCAAGGATTATTTTTTTTCTAAATCAAGAGAACAAATTAAAGAAGATATTTTTGCGTTTGTTGAGTCTGATGGGATAGTTCTTTCGCCTTTTGCGATACGAAAGGTTTTAAGTGCTAATCAATTATCTTTGCTAGAAATGGGGGCAAATGGCATAGAAAATCATGTTTTGTTGCTGAGAGCCAGAATTAAAAGAAATGCTGCATTGAATATGATTTGGACCACGCATATGATTGCTACATAGACCAGTATACCGGTAAGCAATTGACAGCTTTTATCGCAATAGAAAAAATCAGAAGTAGCAATAAATCTTGTCATTAATAGGGATATTGCCGTTAAATATAGGATTCCTGACTGTTTGAGATGAGCGGATATAGTCGGTTTTTTTATTTTATTGATGATTTTGATTAGAAGATTGATTCCGAATAGTCCTGCAATGGCTAAAGCCAGATGTAATATTCCATTTAAAGAATAAAGTATGTTAATGGGGAATTGTTCTTGTAAAAAAACCGGTAAATTGAAGAGACTGAGTCCAATCATTAATTGTAACGCAGTAAATGGCACTATTAATAAGTGTAAAATAGAAGAGATAAGAATTTTTAAGATGTTATTCATAATTCTAATGCTAGTTTTTTACTTTAGAAAGAATAGCTTTTCCAAAGAATTTAATCTATTAAAAAAATTTTTTTACTTGCAAAAAAGAAAATTCATAAATAAGATAGGCTCTTATTCAAAAAAATGTATGGAAAATGTAAATTACATAGAGTCGATAGATTCTGAAAAAGAGGGGACGAATCAATTAAAATTAAGAGAAAGTGAATTTCCGGTTAATAATATTCGCAATAATATCGGAAGTTTGGTGGCTGGTGCAGCTCTTGGCGCAATGGTAGCTTTTGTTTATCAATCTGAAGGTAACGACAATAATTTGAATCAACAAGAATCATTTGCAGATTTGAGCAATGATGAAAAAAATGAGATAGACTTACCTGAATATTCTTCTAATAAAACTTCTACACTAAGAATTAATGTAGATGGAAAAAAACTATTACTCTTAATATCGGATTATGAAAAAGCCGGTAATTTCTCTTTGGCTGAAAATTTAAGAAAAGCTAGACACAATGCTTCTGTTTTAGTTAAATGTCCAAAAGAAGAGACACTTCATGATAAAGAATTAGCATTGAGAATGATATTGGCACTTGATCTGATTCGTTTAATTAAAGAGCAAAATCCAACTGATCCGATAACCAAAAGTTATGTTTTAAGGCATCAGCATTATCTTCAAGAGCTATTGGATACCAAATTACGACTTAAGGAGGTTCCGGGTGATATTATGATTCTGGTAAATGCTTTGGAAATTGCCAATATGGATTCTTGTGATTGATTCCCTTTGCCAATGTAGTGCGTATGTCTCTATCTATCTTCCTCTTTTTTGCAGCATTGAAAGTCTAATTGTTTTGCGAAATTTGGGAGAAGCTGATTTGACATTCCTATATGTCTGAGGAATTTATGTTTGTGCGAAGTTAGCTAAATAAACTTGTAGCGTATTGCCCTTGTTAAGTGAAGTTTATTTTTTTATTATATGTTTGGTTATAGTATTGAAAATTTGGAAAAATAATGTTAATATTGTTAGCCAAATCATTATTTATACATAAATATGGGAAACATAGCTAAAACAACTAGATTATTGACTTCTCCGACATTTTTTAAAGGTGCAAGCAGAGTAGTTGATTTGTATGGCAAGTTAGATGAATACAATTATCAAGATGCTGATTATTATGCACTTAAAGCTGACTGGGCAAATGTTGGTAATGATATTAGTATTTCAATGAATAAAAATGGCAAAGAAAAAAAAGCAAAAAAATAAAAAACATCATAAAGATCAGAGATCAATTACTGCTGTTGCTGCTTCATTTTCAGGACCATTACCTCCACCAAGTATATTACATGGGTATGAAAATATTCAACCTGGATTTGCTGAAAGGATAATCAAGATGGCAGAATCGCAGGCTGAACATAGACAGGGATTAGAAAAGTCGGTTGTAAATTCTAATATTGAGAATGAACGAAAAGGGATGTGGTTTGCTTTTATTTTGACAATTGTGCTAATGGGACTTGGTTTTTATTTGATAATTGATGATAAGAGTACTGCTGGTTATTTTGCAGTTTTTGGTCCAGTTGTCTTCCACACCAGCAACTTCATTTATAATAAGAGAAGGGAGGAGAGATCTTTAGATAAGAATGGCGAATAAATGAAGTACTTACCTTTTATGTGTAGAGATGTAATAACTGACACTAAAGATACTTGATTCAGTCGAGTTTGTGCTGGATTAAGTGGATTGTAAGCTGATGCAGGGCTGATTTTATTCTATTTCTTTAATTGTGTTGTTTTTGTTAAAACATAATTAACACCATTGCACAATTTCATCGATACTCACTGTAATGCCCAATGTATGCTAGCTTTCGCTACACATTTGCGAAAAATGTAAATGGTACAATATTATTCATCAATGAGGTTTTTGGGCGAACGACAAACAATCTCATCTAATTGGGGAGCGAGCCCTATAAACTGCTGTTGTAGGTTGAAAAAAACTGACTACTCTTCGTTTTCTATTATGATGTAGTCCATCTGATCAAATTCTGCGAAATGAGAATAGGATTGATTATTTACTCGAAAATTGAAAACTTCTGTATACACATCATGAATTATTGTTATTACATCACCTACTCTCAGTTCGATTTCCCTTTGTCTATAAGTGCCTGGACGGGTTATTACTGGTGATACTTGAGCAATAGTAAACTGACTACCTTTTACAAGATCTGCAGAACTTAATTTTCTAGTGCTCTTCTGAATTTCTTCTAATGTCATCACGTATAATTACTGATAATTTGTCATCGATTTTATTAGTTTTTTCTTTTTCCTGCAACTTTTGCGTTCTGTAAGAAGAGTTGTCATGCTAAAATTATCACGCTTGCCTGCCGGAGCCAAGGGCGCAGGTAGGGAGTGCTTCAGCATGGCAAAATGGCAAAATTTGGGCGAGCGCGGTAGCGGTCGGGGAGTGGCAAGCGAGCTCTATAAACTGCTGTTGTACGTAGTTTACATTTATTGACAAATATTGTAATGTATGATATAGCTTTTCAAGCTTAATCAAGATTCCAGGTTGGGCTCTTGATTTGATCCTTAATTAACAGTTCACTTCAGGGTAGAAGGAGATTTTCATCATGAAGGCACAGGTTCGTGTCCAAGGTTATGTTGTAGGTTACGATAAGGTGGGTCATGAGCTTCTCTGGACGGTCAAAGTTCGAGATCCAAAGAGCGCTCACGACGGTAAGAAGTTTGCTGTGACCTCGTGTCACTTCGGAACAATGCTTACCAGGCCTTCGGTCGATGTCACGTTTCGGGTTGAGCCAGTCCGGGTTGGGCCGGAGCTCGATTTACGTGCTGTTGACGTCGCGCTCGCCTCAGAAATGGGCGTTCGCGAAAACCCCAAGGATTCAGCTGGCTATCTTGGCAAGGTTTACCTCGCGGTGACCAAGCTGAATGGCGAGATGCATCTCTGGACCACTGGAGCTGAAACCGAAGCAGAAGTTCGAGAGTTTATTGGTGAGGATTCGGAGGAGGAGCTTTTGGCTCATACTCCTTTGGATTTCAATGCGATCGATGATAAGTCGGAGGTTGCCGACGGCATCGAGGTGCTTCAGTCTTTGACCAGCATCACCGCAACTCGCGATGCTTTGGAGCTCGTTCTGAATCAGGTGTTTCGGCTCGCCCAAACCCTCAAGGAAGAATAGTACCATCTGAACTGTTAACACTAGCCCCTCCGTCTGAAAAGGCGGAGGGCTTCTTAAATTTTAATAAAGAAGTGAACCTCATACACGCTGATAGCTGATGCTGGGTTGATTTTTACTTAATCTTAAGACTTGATAGTAGTGTTGAACTGACGTAATTACTATACATACCACCTGAGGCATCAAATACGTATATCGATGTAGTTAAACTGCCATTTGCTGATATGGGGCTAACTATATAGTATTTACCTGTTTTCCCCATTTCTTCGTCAACTTCTTGCTCATATGCGCATGCCTCATACCCCTCCTGAACTTGAATATTATCTAAATTTATACAAAAATTCTTAGGTGTTGTACTATAAGCAATTTCCCTGTTTAATGCTCCTGCTTCTTCAGGACTATCAATGATTGTGATTTCGTATGTTGATCCAAATTCGGCAGCTGGGCTTTCAAAGTTTGGTCTGATATAGATAACATTATCTTCTCTTGTAACTTTCCATTCATTTCGCCCCATATTCTGGTCAGAATCTTCTTGCATAGGGGTTCCCAAGAAGGTTTTTGGATATACGAAGGACAAATCATTGTCACTGTAAGTAAGCCATTCAACTCCATCAGGCAGAGGTGTGGTTTTTTCTTCAGCTTCAACATTTTCTGTTGTAGCCTTTGAGTTCATATCAATTTTGGTATTTTCGGAGGTTACTACTTCTTCACTAGCTGGTGATTTCTCAGATGTAGTATTTTGAATGTTCTGGATTTCATTTCTTAGTTCTTTAATTGAGTTTTGCTGTAGTAAGAAAACACCACCTCCGACTAAAACAGCAGTTAAAACGATTGAAAGTATGATTGTTCCAATACGTGAATTTTGCTTTTGCATAGTATGAATTTGTGATTAAGTAAATAGATTATAATAGAAATGATTATAAAAATAAACCCAACGCCCGGCGACTAAGCGAAGCCGCGAAGTTGATAAAATATTACCATCAACGAGCGGTTTGGGCAAGGGAAGTATTTCCCGAGCCGTTTAGTTGCTGTTGCACGCTGTTATTTAGTGTTTTTAGAATAGAAGTTGTTAAAGATACTACCAATGAAACCACCAAAAAAAACTAAGAAAATTCTGAAACTTCGTTTATGATTATTCATTTTTTATGATAATGGCGTATAACGTTCATGACTGATGCGAACTTGCGCGGGTGTATTATAGCCGAAGGCAGACACTCGTACAAGTTGGGAGAGTGAGGAATCGAGCGATCCGCATGGTCATTGTTATACGCCCCGAGCGGAGCTTTGCGGAGCGAGAGTGCAACGTGGCTTGAGTTCAAAAAATATTTTTCACTCTTACTCTTGGTTAGTCTTGTTTCTTTGTTGGAATAAAGAAAATAAACCATACCACCCAAACAAACCATACCAAAAGTCCCCATTCTTGCTCTGCTATTCCGACTATGCCGTAGAATGCAAAGAAACCAAAGAAACCCAGATACCAATTTTTTCTTAATGATTTTTTCATAAATTCTTTTATTATTAAATGATTATATAAATTATTATATACCATAAATGACATGCCAAACAACATCTGCCCAGAAATGAATCCCTATTGCGGTTAAAATCCCATATTTTTTAAAACTATAGGCTGCAAAAATTGACAATGTTCCGTTTAAGAGAAATAACTCGATTAAGAGTATCCTTGGCATATCGCTGATACTTTCAAGATTAAAAACTGCAAATATTGATGGTATATGCATTACTGTAAATAATATTGCGGAAAAAATTGTTACTATCCAAAAGGTTTGTTTTACATACTTTTTCTTAAAAAATATGTGAGAAAAAAGCCATACCCAGAATGAAATAAAAAACAACCTTGCAATGATTTCTTCCCCTATTCCAGCTGTAATAGACGCAAAAAGAGATAGCGGAAATGGGGGGTGCGGTAATGCTCCCAATGAATGAAAATTGGACAAAATTAAATCTAATATTATGAAAAATGCACCCAAGCCGATTCCTATAAAAAGCGGTTGGATTATTTTTTTCTTTAACGCAATGTTTTTATCCCAGATATCTGCAAAACCAATTTTCTTAGACAATTTAAGCCCAATAAAACCAAGACCTCCATAAATAGTGATCATAATAAAAAAATTAATTATGGCAAGGTTTAGTTTTGAGGTTGGCAATTCTTGCATAGGCAATATATCACCTTGAGGTAAATAAACACTTATAGATGCTGATATTGCTAATACCAATATTAAGGACCAATAAATTTTGTAACTTGATTTAATTTTCATCATGTTTCTAAACTTTTAAATGATTTAAAGACTATCATTTTTTATTCTCCATTAGAAAAATATTTTTTTGAATTGCGTATAACGTCCGGCGTATATGCGAAGCCGTGAAGTTGGTATAATTCTATCACCAACAAGCGGTTTTAAGCGAACTGAAAGTGAGCTGTTTAGTTGCAGTTGTAAGATGTAGTTCAAAACTTTTTATTTTAAATAAGTTTGGGTGGGGCTATTTTTTCCTGGATATAAGCATTATGAAGTCTTCTGTAATTTTTTTTAGTTTATCGAAGCTGTAGCTATGGCCTTGTTTATGTGATTCTGATTTAATATTCATGGCTCTATTGAAATTATAAAGTGCCCACCCGGCATTACTCATAAATTTTTCATTATGTAATTTGTAGTTTGGAAAGTATGTTTTAAACCATTTTTCGTATTGCTTTTGTTGTATGCTGCGAAAACGAAAATTGTTAATTTGGTGGAAATATATATAGCTAAAAAGGGCAATTCGCTTGTTTCCGTTTTTGAAGTAGTGACTTGTGCTTAGCGCGACAAAAAGGTATGCCGCCTTCTTATAATAGTTTGGGTAATGTTTCGCTTGCACTCTTTCAAGCAAGCCTTTGAGTTGCTCTATACCGCTAGTGTCTTGTTCGTACAAAGGCTTTTGAATGTCATCATAAACCAACTTTCTTATGTCGTTGAAAATGAACTCAGTGTAATCTTTGAGTTTGGGATAGACCATTATTGATCAGATAATTTTCTAATTACATCTCCAAAATTTCTTGTAACATAAGAAGCGGCCTCCTTTTTTACTTTATAAAGACCTTTGATTTGCCCTTTTTTGCCATGCTTTGTAGTTTTTTGCCGGATGGCATAGGCTTTATTATTTCTAGGATTTATAATTTTCTTTGTGGCCATAGCTATACAAGTATAACACGAATAAAAATTGTCCCAAACTTATTTATATTTATTGATAAAAATAAGGTTTGAATTATTCGCACAACGTCCGCGACTCATGCGAACTTGGCTGATGATAAAATACGCCAACGGCGTATCATCGGTCAAGTTGGGTGAAACGATTGAGCGTAGCGAAAGAGCGAAACCGTATAGTCGCTGTTGTACGCTGTTATTGGAGTGGCGTTAATCTAATAAGAAGTCGTTCTCGTAAAATGGTATGGTTTGTCATTTTTTAATTTTTCTTGACTTAATATCCAAATATGATCATTAACATGAATAGAATCAGCGTGTGCAATTTTATTTTTCACTTTTTGTTTGATTAATTCAATAACCCAAATGGTATTTGCTCTTAACTCTATTTCTTCCTTGCTATCTTTATCAATTTGAATTTTATGATCAATTTTATCAGCGAGGTAATCTGAATAAGAGAAAACACCTAATCTTCTTAAAACAAAAGGTAATTTATAATCAGCGCACGCAGTTAATTTATCAATATTTTTTAATTTGCCAAATTTGTGTCCGTTGAAAGCTTGTACAATATCGGCAACTAAAAGTTGTGCACGCTTGTAAAAATAAACTTGTTTTCCGTTGTAGGTTGATGAGTCTTCAAAAGAAGGGAAGTGCTCAATTATCAAACTCAATAATTTTTGTGAATCACCAGTTGCTTTTTTTATGAGATTAGTAAAATCGCCATCATATTTATTGAGTAATGTTGTTCCAATTTCTCGTAAAATATTAAGTCTTTCTTCAAAAAGAGGAATTTGAACATTTCCCTCTAAGATTTTACTAAGTTCTTCTCCTTTAATCTCAGAAAGAAATTTTGCGTCTAAAATGGGGATTTTGTTTTCTATTGCTCTAGCAATAGCACTTATCATTCCATACGCACCATCTACTTCTTCGGAATGATAAATGATTTTCCATTTTGGATCACCCCAATAAGAAAAACTAATTGAATTAAAAAAAAGCAAAAAATGCAATCTATCTTTCGTGTTTAAATCTCTTATATTAAATGGTGATTCATCAATCCAATGTTTGATATGAGAATCGTTAAAATATTCAACAAACTCATTAACTTTTTCATAGTTTATTTTTACATGCTCTGAATTATCAACAACGAATTTGCAAGTTTCAACGATTCTATTCATGTTATTCATTCTAATTTAAAAAATGATAATAATACAATGCGCTTTTTAAACCATTTCTACCTTGTAGCCATTCCACTGATGGCGGCTAACGTTCCGGCGCATATACGAATTTGACCGGTGGTAAAATATGCCGAAGGCATACCAGTGGCAAATATGGACGTTTACCGAGCTGAGGTAATAAGTTGTATAGCCTGCTGTTAGCCGCCCCGAGTCCCGCTGTGGCGGGACGAGAGCGCGTAGCGCGGTTGAACGAAGTGAAAAAGTTCAAAGAGTATTTTCAATCTGAAAAAATTTGTGATAAAAATCACCTCATTCTACAAATCAATAAGTGTATCTGTCTCCACCTCGTAAAACAGACTATTCTCACCTTGAGCTATACTGAAGCCATGCTCATCTGTAATACGCCCGTAAGCGGGGCCTTCAATTCTATGTCTTAGCTCCACCTTAGCCTGGATGGGCACTTCAGATAACTCACTCTCATATAGCTCAGTTACACTTTCTACATGCTCCGAAACAGCATAAATAACAAGATCATCTCCCTCGTGATTAAGTAAGATCTGCTTTCCGCCTATGTCATATAATACTCCTGGTCTACATTCAGCTTGAAGGGTGTAGAGTGATCTGCTTTCATCATTGATAACGTTATATGCAATGGCACTTTCATAGCCGATACAAGCATCACCAAAGCCTGATTCGATGTACAGCTCACTATCCGAGTACCATTTTTGAGGTGCTGAGAAGTTTTTAAAGTATCCAAGGCTGTTTGATTCATATTTCTTGAGTATTTCACCTGTTTCCACATCCTTTATGGTTAAAGTGCAATACACTAGACTCCCTCTATCCAAATAACCTGCATTACAAGCATTCTTATTAGTTGAGTAGAGTTCGTACTTATGTTTTCCATTTGGGCTTACTTGCTCATCAATTAAATATTTTTCCGCATTGTTATCAGCTGCTACAAGGCTCAAATTGTGCACAAAAAAGCATTTTTTATCTTCAAGTATAGGCCATGTTACTAATTCATCCTTGGAGGTTGGATGAGCGAATTCAAAAACAGTTCTTTTTTCTTCTTCTCTAAATTCACCAGTTTCAACGGCAGTGCTCAATCTAGCACTAAATTCTTTACCCCAGGAATCCAGTAGCTGCCTTGCTCTATCAGCTTTAGCTCGAGCATGACTTCTGCAAAAAAGATCTGCCAGCATCACCTCATCTGAGCTGCGAATAGCTTCTGCAAGTCTATCTTTGGCATAGGCTCTAAACTCCGTTTCTTGCACAATTTCAGGTTCCGTTATTCTTTCTGCTGTTACACTTGGTTCTTCTTGTATGGAGTTATTTATTTGTGTGGCACTTGATTCAGGTTTTTCCTCGTTTATGGGTGCACTGCAACCTGATAAAATCAGCATGATCCCCATTGAAAATATGAATAGTATTTTTGTCATCAAGGTGAGATTGTTTAAACAAATAAATTAGATCTATCTAAGTTCCCTTATCTAGAGTTACACATTAGATCCCATTTTACAAAGAAAATACTCTTTGAATTGCGACTAACGTTTCGCACTTGGCGAAGTTTAGCGATGTTATAATATCATTAATATTGCTGAATTTGGGTGAGTGTTTTTTGAATACCTATATCTAGTCTAAATACTACAAAAAATGCGAGCCGCCTAGTGCGTGTTAGGTGATGAATTTTTAAAGCAATAGAATAATATAAAAATTGGTACTAGTATTATTCCAGCTCCGATGTAATAAAAACTAAATATCAATAATATAACAGTAAATGACAGAACGAATTCCATACTAAAAAAATATTCGCTAGGACTACAAAATATATAATAATTTCCTTCGCCTAAGCCTTTTGTTTTTGAGCAAAGATAAGGCATTTCCACACTTCTTGTGCATCCAATTCTTTGGAGTTCTGCAGGTTTATTTTGATTAAGTATGCAGACATCTCTTACCGCTTCTTTAGGAATAATAGCTGTTTTACTTTCTTGAGAGGCGTTGATAGAGGCTATTATTGCCAGAATAATAGGTATAAATAATAAGCCTATAAGATACAGTTTTATTGATTGATTGGAGTATTTCTTAAGACACTTTTTGAGCATATTTCTGGCTATGTATTTAAATTTTTTCACCTAACGTTTGCGTGTATCTGAAGTTTCGCAAAAATTCCTTTGAAAATCTAATAGTTTTTTTGCGAAATTTGGGAGAGGCTGATTTGACATTCCTTTGAAATCTAATTGCGTCAAATCTGCCGAACCGGATACACGCTGTTATACGCTGTTGCCCGTCGTTTTATTAAAGTTTAAACGCCGACATGCAATGATGACTTATTTGGTCGAGATGTATATCAACAATGTCGAAGTTTAAGAAAAAATCTTTCAACTCTTCGGGATTAAAGTAATGATGAGGAAGTCCTTTTTCCCAACCATCAAGCGGAACATAAGTATTCGGTTCTATTTCTTTGTACTTCGTTGCTTGGTTTTTCAGTTTTGGAACGGTTACAAAAATAAATCCGCCTTTTTTAAGAACTCGCTCCATTTCGGCGATTATCTTTTTGATCGCTGCAATATCAGCATGATGAATAACTTGCACACAAACAATGGCGTCAAAATAATTATCTTCCCATGGTAATTTCTCAGTCATTTCTTGAAGAACAAGATCAGCGTTTAACTTCTCAGTTTTAAGCCATTGTTTCGTTGTATTGATGCCTTCTTGCGAGTTGTCTAATCCGTAAACTGAAAAACCATTTTGAGCAAGATTTATAACATGCCTACCTGTTCCGCTTCCTAAGTCTAGGACTTTCTCAGCTTTTATATCTTTAAGTTGTTTTATGACTTTGGGCATATCCCAATGTGGTTCCATAAAAACCTTTCCTTGTTGTTGAAAGATTTTTTCCCACGCTTTTGAAACAGTCTTCATGTTGTATATTTGATAATGATTAAAATTTGCAATAAGGGCAATGGCGTATAACGTCCATGACTGATGCGAACTTGCGCGGGTGTATAATAGCGCGAAGCGGCTCACCCGTGCAAGTTGGGAGAGTGAGGAATCGAACGAACCGCATAGTCATTGTTGTACGCTGTGCCCTTTTGATTTTGTTAAAAATGTTTTTGATATTTTTACTTAAACTCTAAAAAGTCCACACAACTACTAAGACCTTCAGTTCCGTGCGCTAACTTCCATGGAAAATCTAAATTGTATTGTGTAATTAATTCTAAGGCTCTGTTGTATTGATTGCAGTCACAAAGCGGCCCGACATACACTTCATCAGAAACGTTGTTTGGATTACTAGAATAATCTAGTTTTGTAAGTGGAATTTCGGAAAAAAGTGAGATCAAACTTTCCTTTTTGCTCTCTTCAAAACTTTGCCAATTACGAATTTCTCCATCTTCTCCGTGTAAATAAACACAAGGGCCATAATAAAAATTCACTGGATCAACTCCTTTTACATTCTTTAGGACGCTAAGGTTAAGGGCCGCTTTGTTGTCTGTGGATTTTTCTTCAGTAGTTGTTAGCGCACATCCACTTAGTAATACTGTAAAAACAGTTAGAATTATTAGTTTCTTCATATAGTTGTTGTTAAAAATATCAAAAACATTAACATTATTTATCAAAAAGGCATTTCGTACAACGTTTGCAGTTTATACGATGAATTGCAACGGTACAATAATCAGACCGTTGGGATATTTTGTATAAACTGCTGTTAGCAGTAGTTACAAATAATTATAAGAGTGGAAGAATTTCAGCCATTGGATGTTGCATTTGATCAGGTCTCAAATCTTTTATATCTATCCATCTTGGCTTCTCTGATTCTTCTTCCGGATCCACTTTATCGTCATCAAGTAAAACTACGCTTTTGGCTGCACAACGATAAAAGAAGGCAAGGGTGTGATATGCCTCATCAAGAGGTTCGTAGTAAAAGAATATCTCCTTAAACTTAACCATTTCACCAATTTCAATCTCTATTCCTGCTTCCTCCATTACTTCACGCCTCATCCCTTCCTCAAGTGATTCTCCGGGATTGAGACCTCCTCCAGGCAGCCAATACCTTCCAGTGCTTTTTGTGCTCAATAGAAGCACCTTCCCCTCAT
>WJLA01000089.1 GCA_014728765.1 Candidatus Peregrinibacteria bacterium | reverse complement strand
TTATTATATAGATTTGATTATCTTCATCTGTAGCAATTGCTGTGCGACTGGCAACTTTTTGATCGTCAGAAGTGATTTGAATTTCATTATTTTTAATTAAAATTGGTCCGTTTTGTAGAGCAAATTGTATTTTTTGATTCCACTTGTCTTCATTTTCAAGATATTTGTTTAATTCTATCAATTTGGCCTGATTGTTATTGTCTATAAGGAAGATGCCATTTGTTAATTTGGCTGTTTTATTTGGAGGATTGAGAATTTTTCCATTACTTATCAATAGGCCGGTCGGTTTGTATTCGGGAGTATAGAATGATCCGTTGAAAGTAAGAATTGAGTTTTCATTTTGATGTACTTTGCCGATTGACAGACTTTCCGGAGCCGGTTTGTTTTGATAGATCTCGAAATCTGTTTTCAGCGGGTCAACTTTGGCTACTTTTAAGTCGTATTGATCGGTTTGAATTTCATAAATGTCAATATTTTCATTGGAAAATGTTGTTTTTGAACATCCAAAAAAAAGGGTGAGTATACTAATCGTTAATAGTAGCTTAATTGTTTTCCGTTTCTGTTTCTTCATCATCTTCAACTTGATCATCGTTATTATTGTCTTGATTGCTTTGTCTGACTGTGGTGATTGTGACTTGATCTTGAGCTATGTTACCATCGTTATCATATAATCTGACAGTAATTGTATGTTCATTTGCCGTGCTGTTGCGTGGAAGTCTGATTAATCCCTCAAATGGAGATTTGGTTTCTTGATATCTTAGCGTGCCATCAAGATAAAAATGTACCGCTGCCACTCCAGATTTGGTTGAAGGTCTTATTTTAACTTCAATGTTATTATCATTGATATATTCGCCATCATCCATATTGGCAATTTCCACAGATGGTTGCATTTCTTCGGGAATGCTTTGACATCCCAGTTTTGTACCAAGTTGTGCTGAGACTTCAGGGTTGGCTTCAAGCCATTTTTGAGCAGCTTCTTCCCAGACCGTTCTTTCAGGGTCAATGTCATGATACTCTACTCGAAATTGTTTTTGACTTTCACCAGCTTGGCAAATTACGTTTGCAAGTTTTTCAACAGAAGTGTAATCAGGAATTTCTTTATAACTATCATCTATTTCTGTTGGAACGGCAAAACTGGCAAAAAATTCAGTGTATTGTTGATCAGGGGGAGTTAAGTCACCGGCTAATTTTCCTGTGGTTTTGGAAACAGTTTCTTGTCTGATGCCTTCAGGTATTGGGAAATCTTGATTTGGTGAGTCTGCCAATGCATTATCCATATATTTTTTGAATATGGGAGCTGCAACAGTATAACCACTGGCGGAAGCAGCCAGATAACCATCTTTTCTGGAGTCATTGTTGCCGGCCCAGACCGCGGTAACAAGATCCGGAGTATATCCGATGGTTAGAAGATCGTTTGGTAAAGTTCTACCGTTTTTTCTTATATTTGATGTTCCTGTTTTTGCTGCATTTGTATGTCCTTCAACAGTCAAATTGGGGCCAATTCGATAATTTTTGTCAGATAATATGCTGGTTATCAAGTATGCAATTTGAGGGTCAAGAGCTTCTTCAGCTTGTGTATTTTGCCATTCTTCTATTATTTCTCCTTGCGCATTTTCTACTCTCAAAATCGAAACAGGTTCCAGGTGCCAACCGCCGCTTGCAAAAGTTCCATATGCGTTAGCCATGCTTAAAAGTGTGGTTTCAGCAGTTCCGAGTGCAAAAGGATAGCCATATTCAACTTCTTCATCTCTGAATACCACTCCCATAGCTTTGGCTAAATTCATAATTGGGTCTTGTCCTCCAGCTAAAAAGAATGCTTTGACGGCAGGTATGTTTCTTGACTGGGCCAAGGCTTGTCTGATCGAAATCGGACCGAGAAATGTGCCATCATAGTTTTTTGGAGTGTCTGAACCGAACGGTGTTGCTACGTCAAATATTACAGAGGCCGGAGTATATCTTTCTTGAAAGGCTTGTGCGAAGACTATCGGTTTGAAGGAAGATCCTGGTTGTCTGAAGCTGGTTACAATGTTGGTTTGACCATCAATTTCTTCATCAAAATAATCCCTGGATCCAACCATTGCCAGTATTTCTCCGGTATTAGGGTTTAGGGAAACAAGGGCGGCATTTTTTACATTGTAATTAGTTTCATTGCTTTCCGCTCTTTCTGAAATAACTTCTTCAGCAGCTTCTTGCAGTTTAGGATCCAGTGTCGTGTAAACCTTAAGTCCTCCTTGTTCAACCAATTCACTTCCATATCTTCTTTCCAATTGATTTATTATATGAAAGACAAAGTGTGGCGCGGTTATGCTTTGTTTATACTTTTCAAATTCAATATTTTGAGCTTCAAGTTGAGCTTCTTCTTTTTGATTTTCCGTAATCATTCCGGCTTCGACCATTCTGTTTAATACTAAATCTGTTCTTCCAATCAAATATACCTCTTGATCATTCTTTAATATAACGGTGCTTCCTATTAAGCCTCTGGTAACATTGTCATTATCAATATCATTTTCCGAGTTGACTTCTTCCGGGTTGTCTAATTTGGTTCTTTGGTGAGGACCATATGGGTTATAATAACTCGGGGCTTGAGGTATAGCCGCTAAAATTGCCGATTCGGCGATTGTTAATTCACTTGCGTCTTTGTCGAAATAAGTTTCTGCAGCTTTTTCAACTCCAAAAGCATTGTTACCATATGGGATTCGGTTCAGATATTTTTCCAAAATAGTGTCTTTGTCATAAGTTTCTTCAAGTCTGACTGCTAAAATTAATTCTTTCATCTTTCTGATGTAAGATTTTTCAGGAGTTAAAAATGTCCATTTAATATATTGTTGTGTGATTGTGGACGCTCCTTGACTACTTCCGGTGGTTAGATTAGTGATGGCTGCTCTGGCGACCCCGAAAAGATCAAAACCGGCATGTTCATAGAAATGCTCATCTTCAATGGCAAGTGTTGCATTGATTATATTCGGTGACATCTGTTCCAAGCTGACATATTCACGATTTTCTTCTCCAAATTTGACGTAAAGCGGATTACCTTCTCGATCATAAATTGTTGTTGATTGAGCAACAGCATAGTTTTCGAGATCTTCAACATCGGGTAAGCCGATGGAGAGGACCGCAATCGCCGCAAAGAATATTAAAATTCCCAGAATTCCAAGGCTGATCAATCCCAGCCCGGATATTACCAATATTTTTTTTAGATCCCATTTTCTTTTTCGCATAATGATGTTTTGATAAACGCAAAAAAACTATCATGAAAAGCATAAAATAGCAAGAGAGCGGTCTATAGTCCTCGAATCTCTCCACCCAGCTTTTGCAGGACTTGAAAGGCATTTTGTTGAATTTCTTTAATTTCTTGATCTGTTAGGGTGCGGTCATTTGACTGTAATTTGATTTTAAATGCCATTGAAATTTTACCTTCATTTATATTTGGACCTTTATAGTAGTCAAAAAGCTGTACCGATTTCACCAAATTTTTATCTATATTCTTGATTTGAGATTCTAATGTTTGGTATTCGATATTGTTGTTCAAAATAGCGGATATATCAAATTCTACAGCCGGATATTTGGAAATAGCTTTATATTTTTGATCGGCTCGATTAAGTTTATGTAATAGTGAGTAGTTTATTTCGAAACAAGCAATGCGATTTTTTTCCAAATCAAAATTTTTGGCTATTAGTGGATGTAATTCATATATTTGAACAATTTCTTGTTGTGTTTTGAAGTCGAAGAAAGCTGCGTGTTTATTTGGATGAGCCATTGAGCAGGCTTTTTCCGCTCTTTTATACTTCAAAGAAGTTATGCGCAGTCTTTCCAATAATCTTGAAATGTCATCTCTAACCTCATAAAACGGTTCCATTTTTGATTTTTTGGGTAAAACCAGCAGTCCGGCCAAATGTTTTTCTTCAAGAGGAAAATATTCATTTTGATAAATGAAAGTTCTTCCAATTTCAAACAATTTAAAGCCATCTTCAACTTTAAGGTTATTTGCCGCTGTAATTAAAAGATTGGGTAATAAGGTGGTTCTTAAATGAGTTTGTTCTTCAGAAAGAAAATTTTTAATTTTAAGATGTTTTGAAGCTTCAAGGCCGGCATTTTGTAGCGTTTTTTTGCTGTAAAAAGAGTAGTTGAGGGTTTCATTATAGCCGCATTCAAGACTTAGTATGTTTCTGATGGAGTATTTTTCCAGTCTTTCGGTGTTTGGTTTTGGTAGAGTTAAGCTAAGTTCAGGTATTCTGGTCGGAATTTTTTCATAACCGTATAGTCTGGCAATTTCTTCAATTAAGTCGTCTTGATGATTAATATCTTTTGTAGCTCTGAAACTCGGAACTTCAACTTCTAGGTGGTGAGTATCAAGTTTTTTAACCTTGAACTCCAAGTTTTTTAATTTTTCTTCTATCTCCATGCTTTCAATTTGGACTCCGATTTTGGATCTGACTTTGTTCAAATCCAATTTGACTGTTTTGATTTGATAATCAAAGTTTTTTTGATCATTTTTAGCTGAAACTATTTTGGCACTTGGGCACAAATCCAAGATGATTTTGACCAGTCGGTCAAAAGCTTGCTCGGCCAAGAGAGGATCAAGGTCTTTTTCAAATCTTTGAACCGATTCGGTTCTGATGCCAAGTTTTACCGAGGTTTTTCTGGTGGAAATAGGGTCAAAATTGGCGGCTTCAAGGGTGATTGATGTGGTTTCATTGTTGATTCCTGAATTGAGTCCTCCCATGATTCCGGCAATTGCCAGAGGTTTTTCTTTATCAGCTATGATAAGCATATCCGAATCCAGTTCTTTTTCACCTTCTTTGAGAGTTTCAATTTTTTCACCTTTTTCTGCAGTTCTGATAATGATTTTTTCTTTGATTTTGTTTGTGTCGAAAGCGTGCAGCGGATTTCCAAGTTCAAGCATTACAAAGTTTGTGGCGTCAACAATGTTGTTGATGGAGCGATTTCCGGTGTTTTCTAAGGCATTTTTAAGCCATTCAGGTGATGGACCGACTTGAATGTTTTCGATAGTGGTTGAAAGATAGCGTTTGCAGTGGTCTTTTGCTTTTATTTCAACCGGTATGATTGTTTCTGTGGAAGGATATTCGTGATGTAATTCTATTGGTTTAAGACTTTGACCCGTGATGGCTGCAACTTCACGAGCGATGCCGTAATGTCCCCATAAATCGGGTCTGTGAGTTAGTGATTTGTTATCTATATCAATGATTTGATCATTTTTTTGTAAGGCTTCGGCGAGTGAGGTTCCGGGCTCAGCTTCAAGATTGCTTAAGTCCATGATTCCATCTTCTTCGTCTTTCAAGCCAATTTCAGAAGCTGCACAAATCATGCCGTTGCTCTCTTCTCCCCTGATTTTGGTCGGTTTTAATTCTACCAATTCGCCTTCGCCATGCCATTTTACTTTGGCGCCATTTTTGGCGACAGCCACTTTTTGTCCTATGTAAATGTTTTGTGCTCCGCAAACTATTTTTAGAATTTCTCCTCCAACGTTGGTTTGAGTTATTTGTAGCTTGTCGGCATTAGGGTGAGGCTCTATGGCTTCGATTTTTCCGACTACCATTTTGTCAAAGGTAGATGCTAAATCTATAACTTCTTCGACTTCAGCCGTTCTTGTGGTGAAAAGTTCAGCTAACTGATTGATGTCGGTGTTGTCTGGTATATTGACGTAATTTTTGAGCCAATTTATGGAAATTTTCATTTTTAAAACTGTTTTAGAAATCTTAGATCACTATTGTGAATTTGTCTGATGTCGGCAATTTGATATTTGATCATGGCAAGTCTGGTTATTCCAAAACCAAAAGCCCAGCCTTGGTTGTTTTCGGGATCAATTCCACCGGCTTTTAAAACATTAGGGTGGACCATTCCGGCTCCCATGAATTCCAGCCATTTGTCTGACTGTCCATTTTTTCCTTTTTGCCAAAGTATATCCAATTCCAGGCCGGGTTCGACGAATGGAAAATATCCGGGTCTGAATCTGACTGTAATATCTTTTTCAAATAATCTGGACAAAAACTCTTCCATAATGCCTTTAAGATCAGCCAGACCAATATTTTTGTCTATAAGAAGACCTTCTACTTGATTGAATGTGCTGTCATGAGTTGCGTCGGTAGCTTCATAGCGAAAAACTCTACCAGGCACGATGATTCTAAGAGGAGCGCCCTTTAATTCCATTGTTCTGATCTGTACAGGTGATGTGTGTGTTCTTAAAATTAATTCTCCATGCTTAGGGTCGGCTTTATTTTCTATGAAAAATGTGTCTTGCATGTCTCGCGCAGGATGATGAGAGGGAATATTCAATGCTTCAAAATTGTAATATTCACTTTCCACTTCGGGCCCATCGGCAATTTCAAAGCCCATGTCGCTGAAAATTTCTTCAACTTGTTGTTGAAGCTGGTTGAGAGGATGAATAGTACCTTTTTTGGAATGATTTATTTTGTTCAGCCTTGGTAATGTAATATCAAAAAATTCAGCGGTTAATTTGGAGTTGATTTCTTCAATTTCAAGCTGTGATGCTTTTTTTTGATAGGCGGACAAAAATTTTTGTTTAATTTCTTGAATGGCTTTTCCTGTTGTTCTTTTATCTTCTTCGGAAAGATCTTTTAAAGTCTTTAATTGTTCAGTGATTAGTCCTTTTTTTCCTAAGTATTTAATTTCAATTTCTTTTAATTCATTGCTGTTGTTAGCGTTTTCAATTGCTTGAAGGGCACTATTAAGAAGATCTTGCATTATTGATGTGTTTAGATTTGATTTGAATGTAAAGCTTTATCCCGTATTTTGCAAATCATGCTGATGGCGGTCACGTTTTTTTGTTCTTCTGACACCTGATCCAAGCTTTGAAATTGCCTTGATATTGCTTGATGTGTCCACCATTATTTTGGGTAAAGCTTGTTCAGGAGAGCGGTCGTTATCGAAAGTTCTTTTAGGTAATATTGTTGGTGGATGATATGCTTTTTGAACATCATCTTTCAAGTCTTCAATTTTTTGATGATTGCCGAAAAATGCTTCTTTGGCATCTTCAAAGCTATCGCTCATACCTACACTGTCGAAAATTGAAGCCGCAATTTCAAGTAACAATTCACAATTATTTTTAAATGCCATATGTTCGAAATCGTCTTCAAAATTTTGTTGATTTTTTTCTTTTAATTCTCTACAAAAATCTTCTAATGCTCTTTCGGCTTTTATTGGTTTTTTAAATCCATGTATATGAGAAAGATTGTGTTGGTGATGCTCCATTTCTTTGAGTGTATTTATGAAATTCGGTAAAGTATGAAGATTATATTCCAGTCTTTCTAAAATCGGTTTAATGCTATCTAAGTTGCTTGGAGTCAAATTAAAGTTTTGCATGATATTTTGGTGATTTTTTTTATTATATAAAGAGCCCCGGCAAAATGCCAGGGCTCTTTATTTTTGTTTTGGATGCTAGAATTATCTAACTGCATCTTTAAGAGATTTTCCAGCTTTGAAAGCAGGTAGCTTCATAGCAGGAATCTTGATCTTTTCTCCTGGATTTCTTGGATTTACTCCAGTTCGAGCAGCTCTTTTAGATACTCTAAAAGTTCCGAAACCGGTAATAGTTACTGAATCTCCTTTTTTAAGAGATTTTGTGATAGTAGCCAGAACTGCGTCAAGTACAGCGCCAGCGTCTTTTTTTGTAACACCTGCAGCTTGTGCAGCAGCGTTAACTAAATCTTGCTTTGTCATATTCTTGATGGGTTAAGAAATAGACGAATAAACTGTTCGCATTATATGACTGTGTTTGATGAATGCAAGGGGGGTGGTAAATTAAAGGCTTGAGGCAGGGATTTTAGGCGTTTTTGTTGAGTATTCAAAGGGTGTTATTGCCTTATTTTAAAGCGTTTGGCGCGCGCTTGATTTTTTATTGTTTTATGCCGTTTTTCGTCATTTTAAGCTCAATTTTAGTGTGTTTATGTTATATATTTCCTTTTGTGTCAAATCTATTTTTAAATGATTTCGGACTGATAATTCGAAATTTGGTCATTTATGCTGATAAGTAAATGGTTTTCAAAAGGTTGTTTGTTTGCTTGGTTTGTGGTAAAATAATAAGATTTAAATGTAAAAATAAAAACAAAATCATGATTAATGTTTTGAAAAAGCTAAGTTTATTGACTGTTTTTTTAGCAGTTTTCTTTGTTTTGACGATTAATTCCGCAGATGCGCAATGGTGGGAAAATGTTAGCGCTACCAATCTTACTCCTTGCTATGATATACAGGGTCAAACTACTCCGGTTAATGTAGATGGTGTTCCCAATAGTGGTGTGATGAATTTTGATGCGCCTCCTAGTGAATTAAGCGGTCAATATGCCGCTTGTGTCAGAATGAGTGATGCTGATCCTGCTGTGGCTGTTCCGACACACTTAGAAGGTTGGGTTTGGAATGATAATTTAGGATGGATTAGTTTGTATTGTAATAATGGAAAAAATCTTGGTGCTGATTGTGGAAATGAGGATTATCAAGTTGATTTTCAAGTTGAAAAAACAAATCCAAGTTTGCCAGCAAATGAATTTAGTAGGGTGAGATTAAGTGGTTATGCTTGGGGTGATAATGTGGGATATATTAGTTTTGACAGTATTCATCATGAGCTTGAGTTAATTCCTAATGGACCAAATAAAGGTGAAGTTGTCAGTTCTGCTTCATATCCAGCAGGAGCACATACCTGGGCACAGTCTGTCGGATGGTTTAATTGGGAGGGAGTAATGATGCCTTGGTTTATGACTCCTGAACCTGTGCCTTTGGAGCTTTGTAGTAGTATTGATCTTGTTGACGGAACTTGTGATTGTAACTGGGCTGATCCGGCAAATTTGGCTCCGATTCAATGTGCTGAGTTTAGTGACTTTGTGCCTCATGCCGATAATATGGAAAATTGGAGTTTAAATACTGAATTTGTGGTGAGTGGTATAACTTTAAATTCTTCAGATTTAGTTCAGGATTGTGATCCAAGTCCGATTTCAATTTATACTGAAAATACAACTGGTTCAGAAACTTATTCATATTGTATTAGAATGGGCTTTAATGACAGTGTTTCTCTTGATCAAACTACTGACGCAAGTCAAGGTGGGCTTGGTGGTTCATCTGCGGTTACAAAACCAAATAATTTAGAGCCTGCTCATCCATTTAGTTTTGAAATAACTTCAAATGCTCCGACTTCGGATTACAATGTGTCTGAATTGGGTGATGCAGATGCTGAATTTTCAAATGAAAACTTTGTTTATTCTGACAATTTGAGTGGGTATGATAAAGATGCTGCAACAAATGGAAGAAATAATATTTTGAACTTAGACAGTTTTCAAGTTAGACTTTTTAGATATAGTCCTGATGGAGCAATTGAAGGAGGTTGTGTTTTAGGAAGTTTCAATGGAACAACTGCCGAATGTGGTTTTAGTACAATTGTTGCCAATAGGAATTTGCCATTTAAGCCAGTGGTTGAACTTGAAGATCTATATCAAGTGGATGGATCTGATCAATTGGATTTTATTTCCATGGCTAGAGATGATTCTTCAGAAATTAATTATAGTGTAGTAAAAAACACTTCTGCTGGAGAAAATGATGTAAATATTAAAAGTGTGGAATTCAAATTGGGTGTGGAAGGAGATTTGCCGGATGGATATACTGCTTTCGGTAGACCTGAGCTTAATGGTGATGGTGATGAGGTTATAGTTGAAAGCATTCCTAGTGTTAGTAATGTTAATTCTGATAATTGGTTATTGAAATTGGCAGTAGATGAAGAGAATGTTAAAAGTGGTCCTGTTTCTGCAAATTTCTATCTTTATTCAATTAT
>WJLA01000088.1 GCA_014728765.1 Candidatus Peregrinibacteria bacterium | reverse complement strand
TTTCAAGTTAAGTATAATCTTGTCGAATCGAATTTAACAATTGAATTTAAATGCAAGAAAGTGATCTAAAAATAATAATTAAACTTTTAGAAGAACAAAATAGTCATTTAAAAGAACTTGTTAAATACAATTTGATTAAAGAAAGAAAGGAAAATATTAAATTTTTTTATCAACTTGCTTTACAATTACTACCTTTCATATTAATTATTATTGTCGGATATTGGGCGTATTCTTCAATCATAGAAATATTGGAAAAATATTCGGAAAATTTGGAATTGCTTAGACAAGGATATCAAGAAATTTATGACTCACTTTCAACGGTGTTCACGGATATTAATACAACCATATTCAACACTTGGGAATCAACAAAAGAAATATTTAACTAAAAGTTATGACAATAGATAAGCTTCAAAAAAATTTTTATGATGAATACAAATTGGAATCCCACTATCCTGAAAGGCAGCCCGAAACAGCAACATCATCCATAAATGAGATAAAAAATGATACACATTCCAGAAAAATGGAAATTATTGAAGATTCAGAAGAAAAAGATTCCAACAAGAAAACTACATCCAGAACATTGAAAAAAACAAATGAAGCTAATCAAGATGAAAAACCTAGAATGGAGTCGCTACTTCCACCTATTTCAAGCAGGCCTCCAAGCATTGCGGCCAGTGCAAAGTCTAGAATCAAAAAAAAACAACAATTGGAACTCAAAAAAACTGAACTGGGGAAAAAACTGGCTCAAAAAATATTGGAAGGAGAAGATATAAGTGAAGAACAATTTCTATATATTGAAAATTACTTTATAGCTAATCAGGAAGCTTTGAAAATATTTGGTAAAAATATAATGTATCATCAAATATCCGGAAATATATTAACAAAATCCCAAAACAGTCTTTTCAACTATTATTTGAATAATGTACCTGGAGCATACAATGAATTTGCAAAGATGTGTCAATCTGCTGCTAGATCAACTCAACCAGAAATTCCTAGAAATAAAAAATCTATTATTCCTCCAGAATATAACTCAAGCCATGACGATGAAACAAGACCCAATAAAATAACAAATTCAAATAGACACTATCCGCAAGAAGACTGAATCTACTTTGGATCTGATGAATTTGCCATCTTCATTGCTTGATCCTCCATACTTAAAGACTCAACAATATCCTCCAGATTACCCTCCATTATTCCAGGTAAATTACTCCAACTCTTTTTGATTCTATGATCTGTCACTCTATCTTGAGGAAAATTATAAGTTCTGATTTTTTCAGATCTATCACCTGTTCCAATTTGAGCCAGTCTCTGATCTCCAAGTTCTTTCATTCTTTTTTCTTGTTCCAAAGCGTAAAGCCTGCTTCTTAAAACCTCCAAAGCTTTATGTTTATTTTTTAATTGTGATTTTTCATCCTGCATAGATACTACCAATCCGGATGGCAAATGAGTAATTCTTACAGCAGAATCAGTTGTATTAACACTTTGCCCTCCCGGTCCACTGGAACGATAAACATCAATTTTTAAATCAGCATCATTTAATTCCACATCAAATTCCTCAGCTTCAGGTAATACCGCTACTGTAACAGTAGATGTATGAACACGCCCCTGACTTTCAGTGACAGGTATTCTTTGCACCCTGTGAACACCGCTTTCATATTTCAATACCCCATAAGGCATTTCTCCACCTGTAACTTTGAAAGAAATATCTTTAATCCCTCCAGCCGTAGCTTCATGCTTTTCTATCAATTCTATCCGATAACCTTTTTCTTCACAAAATCTCATATACGCCCTAGCCAATTCCGCACCGAAAAGAGCAGCCTCTTCACCTCCAGCACCCGCCCTGATTTCAATAATTGCATTTTTATAATCATTTGGGTCTTTTGGTAAAAGCTCAATCCTTATTTTTTCTTCCAATTCTTCAATCTTTAACTTTGCCTCTTTTAATTGTTCCTTGGCAAAATCTATCATATCAGCATCAGTCTCATCCTCCAATATTTCACTTGCATCATTAAGCTGCTGCAGATATTTTTTATACTCCTTATATAAACCTACAATAGGATTAAGTTGCTTATGTCTTTTAATTAATTCGATATATTTTTTTTGATCAGAGACATTTTCAGACTTTGTTAAATCTTCTTCCAATTGAAGAAATTCATTCTCTATATTTTGTAATTTTTCATCCATATAATTTTTTACTGTTCAATTATAAATATTCTTGGAATTCCCGCCAAATCATTTATTATTCGATAATCTTGATAATAAGTTTCTATGAGCTTTCTCATCAAATCTTCCTGACCAAAACCGAATTCTGCCATGAAAATTTTAAAAACAATATTTTTTTGCTTTATTTGCTCGAATAATCTACGATACAAGTCCAAACCGTCTTCACCTCCGAAAAGAGCTATATGAGGTTCATGTCTAAAAGCGGAATTAGAAACAAAATTAAATTTCTTTAAACCTATATAGGGCAAATTTGCTACCAATACATCAAAAGCTTCATTATTCTCCAATGAATTCAAGAGATCGGATTTTTTAATTTTAACTCTATCATTCAACTGTAATTTTTTTTGATTTTTCTTTGCCACCTTTAATGCTTCATCTGAAATCTCCAATCCAATTCCTATCCCATTCTGTAGTTGCGACATAATACTCAAAACTAAATTACCCGAACCTGTACCAATATCTAAAATTTTAGGATTTGTGATTTGATTTTTTTTTATAAAATTCAAAACTAATTCCACTATCAATTCTGACTCAGGCCTTGGTGTCAAAACATCACTAGAAACATAGAATTCTAAACCAAAAAATTCTTTTTTATTTATTATCTGTGACAGTGGCTTACCATCCTTCAAACAATTGATTTGTTCAAAAAATTGAGACAAAATATCATCTTCTATTTCATATTCAGGATGCGCAAAAAGATATTCTCTTTGCTTTCCTGTTAAATGTTCCAATAATGGATCTATTGCCAACAGTTCATTTTGACCCAAATCTTTTATTATTTCAGATTTTCGTAAATTCTTAATTTGCATTTTTTGGAAATAAAAAAAGCGCCTTTTGATTAGCGCCTTATATCGAATTTATTAATAAAACCTTAACTTATCTTTTTTGTTTCTATAATGATCACGCATTATTGCAGCTTGTCTAACGTGTCTTTTGGTTACCGGTCTTTGAAAATATCTTCTTGATTTCACCAATAACAAAATTCTGCTGGATTGAACTTTTTTATTGAATCTGGCAATTAATCTATCTACTGATTCCTTTTGATTTCTTACAACTGATACGGGCATGTGCTAAATAATTATTATAAATATTAATATAAATTTTGCAGAGGGAGTATGCCCTCTCACATTTTAGATGTCAATATAATTTTATATATCCAAATTTCTTACATTCTTCGCATGTGCTTGAATGAATTTCTTTCTGGGTGCAACTTCACCTCCCATCAATGTCTCAAAAACCTTATCCGCCATTTCAGCATCTTCCACGGTAATTCTATACATTGATCTAACTTCAGGATCCATTGTTGTTTCCCATAATTGTTCAGGATTCATTTCACCCAAACCTTTATATCTTTGTATTTTCACTTTTTCAGGATCATTAAATGAACTCAAAATAGTCTCTTTCGTATCTTCAGTATATACATATCTGATTTTCTTGTTTTGTTCTAATTTATACAAAGGGGGTTGAGCGATATACAAATAACCTTGATCTATAACAGGCTTCAAATATCGATAAAAAATAGTCAATAATAATGTCCTGATGTGAGATCCATCAACATCAGCATCCGTCATTATAATCACTTTATGATAACGTAGCTTTGAAATATCCTGTGTCTCACCCACACCTATTCCAAGTGCAACAATTAAATCTTTAATCTCTTTATTAGCAAGAATTCTGTCAATTCTTGCTTGTTCCACATTCAAAATTTTACCCCTTAAAGGCAAAATTGCCTGAAAACCTCTCTCTCTTCCTTGTTTAGCTGATCCTCCGGCTGACTCACCCTCAACAATAAACAATTCACTCTCTTCAGGAACCTTTGTCGAACAGTCCGCTAACTTATCAGCTAACCCCAAACTATCCAAAGCTCCTTTTCTCATAACCGTATCTCTTGCCGCTCTGGCAGCAATTCTTGCCCTGGCTGCCAATGCACACTTATTGAATATACCTTTGGCATCATTTGGATTTTCTTCTAAAAATTCTATAAATGCTTCACCGAAAGCATTTTCTACAGCCGTTCTCATTTCCGAATTACCTAGCTTACTTTTTGTTTGACCTTCAAATTGAGGATCAGCCAGTTTAACTGAAATAATTGCAGTTAATCCTTCTCTAACATCTTCTGCTGTCAAATTATCTTCCTTTTCTTTAAGCAATCCGGCTTTTCTGGCATAAGAATTGATAGTTCTAGTTAAAGCGGATCTGAATCCGGTCAAATGCATACCACCTTCAATTGTGTTAATGGTATTTGCAAAAGTTATTACCTGATCATTAAAAGAACCGGTATACTGAAGAGCTATCTCAATCATTCCTTCATCTACGGTTTTATCCAAATAGAAAATTTTAGATCCGATCAAATCCTTATTTTCATTAAGATGTTGAACATAAGACTGTATTCCACCTTCAAAGTAAAAATGATGAGCTCTACCATCTCTTTCATCATAAAATTTTATATTAACACCCTTAGTTAAATATGCTTGTTGCCTAAGTCTGTTCAAAATAGTTTCAGCATCAAAATTTACGGCTTCAAAAATATTCGGATCAGGTTTAAATGTTATTTTTGTGCCTCTAAAGTTGGTATCACCAATCACTTTAATATCTTCTTTTGGCACTCCAACTTCATATTCCTGAAAATAAATTTTACCTTCACGATAGACCTCAGCTTTTAACCACATTGACAATGCGTTTACAACTGAGACACCAACTCCGTGCAAACCTCCCGAAACCTTATATCCTCCACCTTCACCAAACTTTCCTCCGGCATGTAATACGGTTAAAACGGTTTCAAGAGCTGACTTGCCAGTCTTTGAATGCCTCTCAACCGGAATACCTCTACCATTATCCATTACAGATAAACTACCGTCCTTATTAACTGTTATTTCAATCATATCGCAATGGCCTCCCATTGCTTCATCAATGGAGTTATCAACAATTTCTTTAATTAAATGATGTAAACCGGCAACATCTGTTGTACCAATATACATACCCGGCCTTTTACGCACCGCGGCCAAACCTTCAAGGACTTGAATATTTTCTGCACTATAAGCAGTATTTTGAACTTCAGACATTAAAATCAGGTAACTTAATATATCATGGCCTAATCGACCCAGATAATATTAACAAATTATCTGAAAAATACAATTTCTAATTTCAATTATTGTTGTGGCCTAACTCTTGGAACGCGTACCCTTGGAGTTTTGTTCAAATTCGGATCAACTTCATTAATTGATTCTGTTTCAACATCATTAACATTAACCGTGATCCTTTCTTCATCAATCAAAGCTTCTTGATTTTGATCAGATTCATCATCAATCAAGATTCCTTGCTCATAATCAAGTTCTCTCCCATCCATGGCGGCAACTTCCTGTCTCACTTCTTCAAAACTAATATTTTCGCCCTGCTCTAGTTTAAATCTCTCAAATCTATCTCTTAAAGTTATGCCTTTTTGTGAATTGTTTACGTAACCGGGTGAATTCAAAAACTGATGAAATATACCGAAATCTCTTAGCCGTTCATTGAATAATTTTGAGACCGCTACAGAAACATCACTTGGCAACTGCAATTTATCAGTTTCGTTAATTAGCAAATTTACTATATTTTGAGCATCGATTGTAGGAACATCACCATCAAGAAAATATTCTTGAAGTCTTCTTAAAAAATTAATTCTCTGTAAAATTATAGTTTGTATTTCTTCATATTTATCTTGACCTTCATCCAACAAGTCCAAATAGGCATTTTCTACAGCCAACTTTGATTTAAAGAAATCCAATCTGTAAAAATCCGCATATTTGGAAAACAAATTGTTTAACAGCTGATTTTGTTGCTGCACCAAATCGACATATTGATCCAAATTCTCTTCATGATTTACAAAAATACTATTAATATCACTCATATAACTTTCAAAAGCGGACTTGATTAAACCTTGACTGTTATTTGATGCATGAAAATTAATGGTATTGATCTGATCACTTAAAATTGCAAATTTTGCGTCAATTTCATTATCACTTCCCTGCAGACTCTCAATATACATATCAGCCAAAACTTCTTTTAGACCATATAAAGAGTCATTTGGACTTACAAATGATAAATATCTAAATTCTTCCAGTAATTTTTGATCATATTGCCGTTTCAAATCAGAACCGTATTCTATAATCAGAGCATCAGCCCTACTCTCAAATTCATTTAAACGATTTTGAGCTTTTTCTTTTTTACCAGTATCAAATAAATATTGACTATCGAATAGATATGAATATAAAAATTCCAAATTTCTTTGAGCAATTTTTTCATCTGAAAAAGTTAAAAAATTGGCAAATTCATTCATTTTTTGATCTATTTGATAGTTTAATGACTCCAAATCTTGATATTCTATTCCCCTATCTCTAATTCTACTGAGTCTTTCGTTAACAATTCTAATTGATGTGGCATCATCAAGCTCCGTATTCTGATCCAACCAATCGTCAGATCTTAATTTCGTTTTATCAAAAACACTATATTGAAACTCTTTGATTAGTTTTGAAAACAAAAGTCTGGCTATCGTATCAATATTATTTTCAAGCTTAGATTTAAATATTGTAACCTGTGCACCTTGTGGCAACAACAAGCTGTTTACTACACGATCTGATGTGTAATTAATAACTCCTTGCACAACATAGTTTACCTCGACAAAATTTACATATAAATAACTTTGATGAGAATAAATCAAAGCCTTATCATCATCTTTTTCCACATATACTATAGATTGTCCGGGCTCAATTAATGCCCCGGAGGCAAGCAAATTCACGGAAGCATTGGAAAATCTGTTATTCAGCCAAGCTCTCCCATCCAACAATTGAAATACAAATTCAGAATTTTCAGCATCTTGATAAGACAATAACAATCTTGAATCTGCGGCAAGTCTGAGTCTACCATCTGCTGAAAAAAACAACTCAGTCATCGCTACGTCTTCTGTGTTTATAATATCTCCTTCCTGCAAGACATCTCCTTCTCTCAAAATAACATTTTGACCGGACCTATTCACATTCACACTTACTTCAGTACCAACAATTATTTGATTTTCGCGTTTTTTCGCTTCTGTAACAGAAAAATTACTTTCATATAACAAACTTACGCCAAAAACCGCTATTGCCAGAATTAAAATCACTAATTTGTGTAAGATTTTGTACATTAAATCGAATTTATCCTTATATTATAGCTCTTTCATGACATTAAGTCAAAACATTGGTAATATTTATTACTGGTTTTTTAAGAAAAATCAGCTAATATTAAAGCACCTTAAAATATTGTGTATGAAAATTAAAAATTTATTATCTAAAAGCTTATTTTCAGTGTTTTTGTTGGGAGCTTTATCGCCTTTCGCTCAAGCAGCTACAATCAATGACGTATTGATCAATGATCAGCAGTATGAAGCAATTGAAGATTTAATTGATAATAATGCCATTACACTTGATCAACTTGGAAATTTCAGACCTAATGATCCAATAAATAAAGTTGAATTTATTAAAGCTGCTTTTACTTATTTAGGATTTGAACCTGAAGGAAGATTAAATAATACAACAGGATTCATGGATGTTCCAGAAAACAGCTGGTTTGCACCCTATGTTAAAAGAGCTCTCGAAGCGAGAATAATCAATAATGATGAAGAAACATTCAATCCAGGAGAAAGCATAAACAGACAAGAGGCATTATTAATGGCCTTACCAATTTATGGCATTCCGACACCTTTCAGTCAGCCTGAAGAAGATGAGCTTTTTACAGACATCAGACCTACAAGGATTTTTTCTTATGTTTTTAAAGCGGCCAAGACTAACAATATATCTTTCATTGAAGACGAAAACAGATTTGTTCCAAGCAAAATCTTGACACGTGCCGACGCAGCAGAATTGCTTTTCAAAACCAAATTGGCAAGCAGCAATCTCAACTCTCAAGGAGGAGTGTTCATAGAATCGCAACCTGTAAAACCCATTGAGATAAGTGATAGTTTGGAAAACAATCCATCATTCTCAAATTTTGTTGATACTTGGAACAGAATCAACACTTACTATATTGATAAAGATGACCTTGATAAAACTGAATTAATCTACGGCGCAATTTCAGGAATGGTGGAAAAAATCGATGATCCATACTCAAGCTTCGCTACGCCAGAGGATATTTATAACTCCTTTATTTATATTCCGCAAAACTATGAAGGTATTGGAGCTATTATAGAGTTCATTGAAGGTGAATATATTATTCAAACCACGATCAACAACTCACCTGCTCAAAGAGCCGGTTTACTTAGCGGTGATGTGATAATTGAAATAAATGGCAAAAATATCCAAAACCTTGAAGAAGAAAATGTTTTTGAATTAATACAAGGTAAAGCCGGTACTACCGTCACCTTTAAAGTTAAAAGAAACCTTGAACTGCTAAACTTTCAAATCACAAGAGAAAAAATTGATTTAAAGAGTATCCATGGCGAAATAATAGAAAATGATATTTTATACATCAGAATAGATCAATTTACCGAGAACAGTCTTAATGAATTCAAAAACACCATCGAAACACTTGAATACAAAAATTATTCAAAATTAATTTTGGATCTAAGAAATAATCCAGGTGGATATTTGGACAGCACCAGAGAAATAATGAATTATTTTCTGCAAAAAGGAGAAACCGAGTTTTTCACAATCGACTCTGATAAAATAAAAAGAGAGTTTAATTCTAAAGGACCGGGCACACTTCGTGACTATGAAATAATAGTCTTGATAAATTCCGGTTCTGCGAGCGCCGCAGAAATTTTAGCCGGAGCCCTGCAAGACCATGGAATTGCCACAGTAATTGGCGAAACAACATTTGGTAAAGGATCGGTTCAAGAATTGACAGAATACGATGATCAATCAGTACTAAAACTGACAGTAGGCAAATGGCTTACTCCAAACCAAAATGACATTTCAGGGTCTGGCATAGCACCGGACATAGAAATTAAACTTGATATCACTAAGCAAAGAACCGGAGAAGACAATCAATTGGAAGAAGCGATCAGAAGATTATAATCATTCATATTCTTCATCCACTTTAGCGGAAGCCGTCCTTAAAATTTCTTCGGGATTGGTGGTAATAATTTTATCTTCGGTATAAGAAGCAATAATTTGAATTGCAACATGTTTAAGTCCTGCAAAAAACAGTCCTTGCCCCACTCCACTATTTAAAAGCAAATATTTTTCTCCTTCCGTTAGATTAAATACTTTTCTTAAGAGCTCAATTGAAGCCGTAGATTGTTTCAATAGAAGCTGCATGGCTGAGTTGGTTACTATCGGTTTTCCATATGGACTTTTTATGAAATCCTCTACATCTTGTGTAATTGTAGTTATTCCCAAATAATATTTTCTGGCTCTTTTTACTAAACCAAATAAAAATTTTGCTGAATCATCATGTTGCAACATAGTCCAGGCTTCATCCACTACCAACATTCTTCTTTTTAACTCTGATCTGACTCTGTTCCAGATGTAATTAAGAATGATATACATGGCAATAGGCCTTAGCGCATCTTCCAAATCACGTATACTGAAAACCATCAAACCACTCTTCATATCAATATTTGTAGGCAAATTGAAAATTCCGGAATAAGTACCCTTGGTATATTTTTCCAATCTTTGAGCTATTCCGGTTGCTCCTTCCATATTAATCAATAATGCATGTAAATCTTCCATTGTCGGTACAGGCATTCCTGAAGGATCTACCACATCCATTGTTATACCTTTGAGAGCGTAAACATCATTCAAAGCCTTATCCACTATCCCCTCTTCCGCAGGAGTCAAACCTCCCAACATGATTTTAAGAAGACCCATTAAAGTTATTATGTTTGACCTGAGTAGATCACCAGGTTGCAGTTCTTCATCTTTCATCGGAGAAGGAAGATCAAATGGATTGATACGTCGATCTGAGGTTAAAGAAACCCTTAAATATGATCCACCTACCGTTTTGGTCAAAGCCTCATACTCATTTTCGGGATCTATTACAATAACATCCGTCCCAAGCATTAAGTATCTAAGTATTTCTAACTTCACAGCATATGATTTACCCGCACCGGAAATTGCAAAGACACATGAATTAGCGTTCGGCAACGTAAAACGATCAAAAATCACCAACGAATCATTGTGACGATTTAAGCCATATAAGATTCCTTCATTTGAAGTTAAATCAGAGGAGCTAAATGGAAAAGTTGTTGAAAGAGGACCTGTATTCATATTCCTAAAAACTTCAATTTCGTCCAAAGCCATAGGCATAGTCGAATTAAAACCATGCTCCATACGAAGATCAGCCCTTTTTGTTAAAACCAGCTTTGAACCCAAAATCGACTCCAATTGTTTGGTAATTCTTTGAATTTTCTTTAAAGTATCTGCATAAACTGTTATATACATTGCGAACTGATAGAATTTTTCTTGACCTCTTTGAATTTCCGTTCTCAGTTGCTCAGCATCTTCATACGCTGTTTCAAGACCCGGATCTCTTACCAAACCTTTTTCGGCATTCATTGACATAGCAGCCTGCATTTGAGTAACTTTTCTACTCAATATTTTCATTATTTTAGAGGAATCAATCGGATAAATATATTGAGTAACATCCATTGTCACATCAAAATTAACAATTGGTGACATCCAATTCGTATCTAAATATCTGGGATAAGAATAAACAATCAATGTTCTGGCATATGAACCCTCCACTCTCAAATAATCATAATTTATATCCATAGAAGAAGGAGCAATCAAATCTCTAACTGATGCCATTCCTTCTTTAAAGACTTTCTCAGCTTCAATAATAGCTTGCTTTTCATCCGCTTCTTTCTTAGCTTTCTTTTCGGCTTCAGGACCTTTATCCTTAGGCCCCTTTTCAGTTGATTTTCCATAATCATCAAGGGTTTTGTTCGCTTCAGCAACTCCAGCCGACTTTCCTTTCTCAATTTCAGCTTTACTCTTTTTGATAGCACCTAATAAACCTTTATTAATGACATCCACTACATTTTCTCTCTGCTTTTGTTTATTTTGCTGATCTTTACTGTCAAGTTTTATTTCTTCCTCATCCGCCTGATCTTCATTTTTAATATCTTGATCAAGATTTTTATTCATAGCTTCTTTACCCTGAATATCTGAAACGTTTTTCGTATCAGACGCATCTGGAATACTATTTGAATTTAAATTATTTGGATTATTATCTTTTTCTACTTTTGAAATATTTTTGTAATCGTCAACTTCATTAGTTTTTGGGTCAATTTCATTAGTTGTTACCGGTTTTACTTTCTCATCAGATATTTTCCCATCAGAATTTTCACCCTCAAAAACCAATCCTGACAAATCTTTCTCGGGGCTATCCGAAACTTTATCAGCATCCACTGCTTTAACACTGGACTCTGCTTGTTTCAGCCAATCAGGAGCCGCATTTACTGATGAATCTTGATTAAACTCTGTGTCATTGCCTACTTGTTGTTTTTTTTGATCTTCTTTTTTAGTCGCCATTAATTTTTCAATATTATCCCTTAATTATATCAGAAAAAAGCCTTGAATTCAAACACCGATTGTCAACTAATAATATTTGTTTTTTCTTCCAGATATGCTAGTCTGTGGCGCGTAATAATTCAGCAATTTAGCTCATCTTATGGCAGATCAAAATCAAAATAACGAAATATCAAACAATAAACTATTCAAAGATTTTTCAAATCGAAACATTTCCGCGGAAATGGAAACTTCCTATTTGGATTATGCCATGAGCGTAATCATCGGAAGAGCCTTACCTGACGTTAGAGACGGATTAAAACCAGTTCATAGGAGAATACTCTACGCAATGGACGAATTGGGCTTAAGATCAACATCATCATTTAGAAAATCGGCAAAAGTTGTTGGTGAAGTTCTAGGTAAATACCATCCGCATGGTGATTCCCCCGTCTATCAATCAATGGTAAGAATGGCCCAACCGTTTGCCATGAGATATACCCTAGTCAATGGACAAGGTAATTTTGGTTCTATCGATGGTGATCCTGCAGCCGCAATGAGATATACAGAAGCAAGAATGCAAAAAATGGCTGATGAATTACTTGCAGACATAGATAAAGAAACAGTTGAATGGTCAGACAACTACGAC
>WJLA01000087.1 GCA_014728765.1 Candidatus Peregrinibacteria bacterium | reverse complement strand
GTTTTAATTCAATCAGCTTAAAAAATCATAAATTTTTTCTTATCTGATTGATTTTTAGCTTATCTTTTTTATCTAGATGCTTTCTCACGCTTTGCATTGCTTTTTTTTCAACATCATCGAATTTACTTTTCAAAATACCCATCTCTGTTTCGATCCATCTTATTTGTTTATCTTCTACTTTTTTTAGCAGCTTAAGAAATTGATGAGATAAAAATTTTTTTCTTTCCAACACATCTTGATATTGAAATTTTATGTTATAAAGCTCTGTGTTTATTTTTACTTGCGCAACTTCCAAGTCATTTATCAAATTGAATATTTCCTCTTCATTAATATTTCCACTATTTATCTTTTTAAGCCAATAATCTATTCTTTGCTTTGATAATGCGGAGTTGCCAATCAATTTCACTAAATTTTGCAAACCTTTTTTATCTTTATTCATTGGATTTTTTTATTATCATTTTGATATCATCCGCATTTAAATAATAATTCAGAATCAAATCGCAATCCCTAATTCTATTTATTGATGCCAAAACTTCTTTAGCAGAGCCAGTAATCAATTTTTCAGTCGGTTTCATGCTACTTGAAAACTTATCATTTAATTTTGATCTAAACTCTCTTTTTATATCTCTGCTAAGTTTTTCTTTTGATGCATTTGCTAAAAGTTCATTAATATATTTTAGAAGTGATTTTGGAGATTTTTTAATATGACTTTGAATTTTTATCTTTAGTTTTGCTTCATTCATATCGGTTAAGCCTCCTACCTCTGAAATTGACTCAACTATTTTGTTGACAATTTGTTTTTTGTTTTCAAAAGCACTTTTTCTTTCATGCAAAATAAAAAGTAAATGTTCCATTCTATCTAAAGCCAAATCCTTCAGTATTTTTTTGTCAAAATTGCCATATGTCTTATTCTTGCTCATTAATGCATCAAAAACATCATCAGCATCAACATTTTCATCTTTTTTATAAGCAATATATAGCTCACTGGATAATTTTGATGCGGCTTTCAAAATAGCAGATCTGGCTTCAGGGATAATGCTATCAGCTGATTTGTAAATCAAATCACTCTGCAATTCTTCCGGATAGTCTGGATTTAAATAGTGTTTTGAGTCAAAATCTTCAAAAAGATTTCTTTGACCTTCTGGTATAAACGCATCCTTATGAACTTCGGAAGCTTTTTTTGCTGTTTCAGTGCTATCCAATTTTAAATCTTTTACAATACTTGGCCCCAGATTTAGCAACACTTGCCCAGTTTTATTATTGATTAAATCTTCAATTGGAATCTTTTTAGAATCATCAGCGCTTTCATTGGCGATTTGAGATTTTTCAACATTTTCTTCATCATTTTCAAGGGTGCTATCTTCATTTTCTTTAGCTCTATCAATATTTTTTGATATTTTTAGGCTATTGGAAAATTTGTCAGGAAATTCCTTTTCTTTTTCCATTCCAAATTCTTTAAGATAATCTAAACTTAGAAATTCCATGCCATTATCCAGACTTGATGGATTCCCTGAAAAAGGCAAGCCACTGTGACCGTGTATTACGCGAAATATGCCGTTTGTTTTTAAAAAATCAGCAAATAGTTTTTTTTGCTCTTCAGGAGTATTGGTCAAGTAATCCCTATTATTGGTGTTAGTAAATGCATTGATCAATTCACTGAAGTATACACTCGGTTGGCCTGGTTCACCCAGTAAATGGATTCTTAAACCATGTTGAAAAATGGCATTAATAGTATCGATTCTTTCAGGTATTGAATTTCCAAGACTTGGATTGCTTAATGCCGCTTTAATCGGATTAGTTAATTCAGTGTGCAAGTACAATGAGTCATCAACTTGTTCAAGAAGCCTCATTCTGCAAAATACATCCAGCATTTTCTTTCCATCTTCGTCTTGCTTCATTCTTTCAAGTATCATGGGCCCCATCCTATCATCCACAATAATTCCTTCTTGACTGAAAAGATCAAATGCAATTGTTTCCACATCTTCTTTTTTTTCCAATTCATCTTGTGTCATTGAAGGTAATCCGTTTCCACCAAATCTCACGAAAAATTCTCCAAGACTTTTTATTTGACCTCCAAGATCAAGAGAATGCCAATTATTGTTGCCTGGTAATTTCACAAAAGGAGCAAGAAAATTTATGGCAACAATATCATGATTCCCACATAAATATATTATTTCACCTGACACTTCTTTTGCTTGATAATTCAGTTTGGCAATAGATTCTATTATACTAAGACTGGTTTCACCTCTGTCAGCGATTATATCCCCAAGCAATACCACTTTTGCATCATCTCCAATCCAATTTAATTCATCATTAACCGGATCTTTTTTTACAACTCCTTCAGATAATAAATTATGTTCAAATGCAAAGTAGTTAGCAAATAAATCACCTACCGCAATCACATCATTCGGTCTTTCCACTTCGGAAATATCTATTAATTCAATGTTTCTGTGAGGGCTTTGATAAAGATATTCCGAGGGAATTTCTATACTGTTTTCTGTATCGAGCTGTTCAAATTCTTCTTTGATATTTGATAGGGGAGACTTTGGCGTTTCATCATTTGTTTTAGGCTGCTGTTTTTCTTTAATAGTCGAAATAATATCAGGAGTAAACTCATTTGCCATCATACCTGCCGCTATTACAGTAGGAATAATTGGTTGGGAAAATACTGAGCTGCCACTTGTCTTTTGTGGATCACTTGTATTTGATTCAGGCCGCTGAGAAGCGGGAATGGAAGAAGTATGTTGAGCTTGCACCGAATCTTGATCTGCATGAGTATCACCAACCTGCTCTTCAGGCTTGTTTTGCTGTTGACCTGGGGAATGATCAGCTGACGAAGAGTCTAGCGCATCATCTGGAGAATCTTGCGCATTTTGTGATTGTTTTTCGGCTGAATCTGATTGGTCATTTTTTAAACCGAGAAAATTTCTCAGATTATTCATCTCTGATGATGATAATATTTGCTCAATTTCATGCTCGATACTTTTTTGCGAATTGCTTATATGATAACCGCGATGAATAGCTCTGTTTAAGTATGTGTCAACACTTAAGTTAAAGTTAGTAGTTCTAAAGCTGTCATTCAGCCTTTGAATCATATTGCTTTTTTTGGTGCTGACATTGGGATTTCTTGATATTCTTCTCAAAACACTACCTATGTACTTATTGTTAAGGGATTTTTTCCATAAATCCGTTTGCTTCACTCTTAATCTTTCTTCTTGCAAAAGATTATTTTCATATTCATTTAAAAAATCATCAACAGAATAAGGATTGTCAATCCAAGATTTTACCACATGATCAATTTGATCTTTTTGATTTGAGTCAAATAAACCAGACTTTTCCAACTCTTGTCTTAACACTTGTTTATAAGATTCCAATTCATAAACAAGGGACTTCAAATTTGAGTATTTATCAATTAGTGCATTTAAAATATCTATAGCTTGCTTGTCTAATTCCATTGCTCTGTCGAAAGCCACACTTTGATTTTCATTTATTCTCTTTTGAGCCGCAATAACAGCTTGATCCAAATCTGAAATACCTAGCCTTCCTGCTATTGCTTCTTTCGCTTCATCCGAGAAATCAAATTGTCCAAAATAATTAATCTTCATATTATTCTTTTAACTGCATATTTATTGCTATCGCATTCTCAATCAATTCATCAAAAAGACCATCTACAGTCTTTATTATTAGTTCATCCAATCCATCCACCATTGGCACTATCAAACTAAGTGCATCGATTTCATCTATTTGCGGATGATCTTCAAGCAGTTTATTTAACAAAAACAATTCTCTTTCACCGAAGCTGTCTACAATGGTTTCCATTATTCTTGTGCTTAATAGCCCTTTAATTTCAATTGCTAATTCATCTATAGTTTGAGGATCGGCGTCCATCATTTTAGAGGCAATCAGGACATTATGCACAAATTGATCCGCATCAAAGAAAAAATTATTATTTGTATTTTTAATATAGTTTTTTTTCATATTAGGCTGCTTTTTGCTTATTTGAATCTTTACCAACATCCATCAATTTTATTTCAGGGCCACTCTCATCTCTTTTGTCTGTAACAGTAAGCTTTGAAAGATGATGATTCATTCCATAATGCTTGGCTATCGATTCTAAATTAATATATTCATCAAATATTTTTTCTTTTTTAGCATCAATATTATCAATTCGTCTTCTATATTTTGCTTTATCCCATGAAAAAACAGCTCTACCAATTTTTCGTCTTAAGTCATACTTTTTTCTCTCTAAATTATATAATTTTGCGCTTAAAGTTTTAGGTCTTGATCTTAAATAAGATCTTAAGGTTTTTTTATTAAATGACACAGCTCCCTCCACACCGAAGCGTCCAAGCCTGATTGCAGAATTACCAACAACTTTGAAGGGAAAAGTTCCTGCCTTCCATGCCCATACCGCTGGTCTTAATGCGATTTCCGTACCTACTCTGCCATAACCTGCCAAATTTTTTGCAGTATTTAAATTCAAAAACTTTCTTCTAGACCAATTATAAGTTCCAGTTCCGGCACTTTTGAAACTTTTGGCTGCTTTATTCAGTCTCCAATTCATTGCCATTTTCCTATGAACCAACGAAAGCCCATGTTCTTTAAACAATTTTTTGGTGGCAAAATATCCTAGTTTTTTCTTTTCAACTTCGTCATTTAGCGCATCAACCCTTTCCTTTAAGGATAAAGCTTGCTCAAATTCTTGATTTAGATTTGCAACTTCAGATTTTAATTCACTGATTTGTTTATTGAGAGTTGCTTTTTCTGAACTTCCATCTTCAAAGTTTTCCGACTGTTTTTCAAGAGCTGAAATTCGGGATTTTAGCTCACTCATTTTACCTTTTTTGTTTTGTTTGTATATTTCATAATTTTTTTCCGTCAAAATCTCAACAAGTTTTGTCTTGGACAAAAATCTCTTATATGAAGCACCAGGCCTCTCTGCCAGTTTTTGTATTCCTTGATCAATTTTTTTTCTTTCTTGCCTTGCTTCCTTAAGCATTTTGGCAAAAACTTTAGGTGCAGGCATTTGACCATGTTCTTCTTTGACTTTTTCTATGAATTCTCTTGTCCATAATTCATTTTTCAGTTTTCTTAAAGCAATCAGTGCATCTTCAATATTCCAGTCATAAACTGCCACTCTATCAGATTTAATTTCTTCTTGTAAAATATGAATGAATTCCTCAAGAGTGTTCACACTCACATTTTCTCCCGAATCCAATATCATTTTTCTAATCTCGGCGGTATTGGAAAATTTATTTAAACCTTTAAACGGTTTAAATTTTTGATCAGTATTTACAATATGATCAATCAAGTCTCTGGCACTCATCTTATTTATCGTAATTGGTTCAAGACCAATTGCCCTTTGAGCTTTTCCGATTGAAGCTTCCAAATGAGCCAGCGACCCTTTCCTGCCAACCATTCTTTGAATTGTTCTAAATATCAAATTTTCCGCTTCAATCTTAGCAATACTTCTATTGCCATATCTGAATAAATTGACATTTTCATCTACATCTTCAACTAAATTTTGAGCATTCATTGCGGCAAAACGCTCTGCTTCTTCCTGGTGTATTGATGGATCAAGATTGTTATCTTTACAATATTCTCTTCTCTTAATTTTTTGTAAAAGTTCAAATGGTGAGATTTTTTGTTTGGATTTTATATTGGGAAATACTTGATTATTTAATTGATTTGTTAATTCAATATACTTTCCTCCGCTACTTCTCAGAACATTAGCCAAAAATGAATTGATCTGTAGATTGTTCAATTCAACATCTGTCGAAGTAGTGAAATTTCCATTTGATTTAATATTATTCCAATCATCTAAAGGAGTACCCGAAGGAATGCTAAAAGCTGGAATAGTGTTGATTATTCCCAAAAAACTCTTCATTGATCTGATGAATTCAGACTCAAGTCCATTAATTGTCAATTTCATTGAATTTCTTTTTGTTTCCATACTACTTAATGTAGAAGGGTTTAGTCCTCCATTTGCAATAGCATTATTGATTTTTTCCAATTCTTGATAAATTCTCAATAAAGCTTGGTGTACTTCCTTTATTCGTTCAAAATTTCTCTCTAGAGATGTTTTTAGAGCAATTTCTTTCTCATTGAGTCGATCGACATTTTCAACTTCATTTTCATAGATACTCCTAAGCATTTTTAATACTTCATCAGAGTTATTTTCTGTAACTTGGCCCTCCAATTCAGCCAATAAAGCTTTTGATTCTGAATTTTTAGCAATAGGTTGCAATGAATATGGTTCAAGCATTTCATTAACAATGTCAGCAATAGCTTTTTCATCGGTTCCTAAACTCATTTGAAACCATTCATCAAATTTTTTCTGTGTTCTGGTTTCATCATAAATAATCATTGAGGAAACTTTTCTCGTTTCATCCGCGAGTGTTTTAGCAATAAAAATGAAATCATTAAAAGCTTCATTATTGGTAAATTGATTTACAAAAGGAGCAGTAAATGAGTGATTCTGAATAGCTTCCAATTGGTTAATATCAGCCCTTAATAAAGCATTTCTGATAGCATTGACATGGCTCCCTTGAACTATTCCCAGGTGCATGCAGGCCATGTTTAATTGAGTTGTATTTAACTTTAAAAGCAATTCATTTAAAACTCTGTTAGCGACAAATTCTTTAGTTTCCTTTGCTGAGAGACCAACTATAGCCCCTGACACACTCCAATTCGGTCCATACTTTTTGCTTACTCTGGCTTCAATTCGATTAGAACCACCAACAAGAGTGCTGGCAGCTCTCACTAAATTTCTGCCACCAAGATAAGCTTTATAAATTAATGAACTTTCAGTATATTCATTTGTGAGCTCTTTTTCAGCTTGTTTGTAAAGCTGATTTCTGATTCTTTCTCTCAACAATTTTTGATCTATTCTCTCTGTTGGATTTCTGTCTTTTAAGACTCCAGCCTCCATATTTCCAACACCTAATACGCCTTCAACATCCCTAGCCACAACGCTGGAAATATCATTAATATTTTCCATGATGACTCGATGTCTGTTAGCTGTTCTTATATCCGCTTCATATCCTAAGTCTATTGATCGTTCAGACTTTTCTGCATCAATATCAAAAGGTCTTTTTCCTCTGGGTATATTGGCGAATCTGTTAAATTCAGGCATGGGGGTTTAAATTAATCATTTAATTATAACATTATTAACGGTTGAAATAAAGTTTATGTTCAGTTAATATCTCGATTGTTAAGCCAAATTAAATAAGGTTTAATATTACAATAAAATAATAAAAAAGCAATATGGAAATAAAGGTGGAAAAGCCGCAAAAAGGTGAGCAAAAAATTATAGTTGAATTGACTGAATTGGAATTTCAAAAATATTATGATCAAGCAATTCAAAAGCTTTCCGGTCAAATTAATGTTAAAGGCTTTAGACCGGGTAAGATTCCAAAATCAATTGTTGAGCAACATGTTAGAAAAGAAATGATAGAAGCCACTGCTGCCGACTTAGCTATGCCTGTGACCTACACTGAGACTGTTAAGAAAGAAAAAATTGATGCAATAGGAAGACCTCAAGTAACAATTAAGAATGCAAATCCACTAATTTATGAAGCTGTTATTCCCATTTATCCCGAAGTCAAAATTGATGGCTATAAAAACATTAAACTTTCCAAAAATAAGGTCAATGTAAAGCAAGAAGAAATTGACGAAGAAATCAATAGACTTAAAAAATCACATAGTAAATATGTCGAAGCAGAAAGACCTGCTGAAAAAGGTGATAGAGTTGAAATTAATTTTGATGGTTTTGATGAAGATGGAGTGCAGTTGGATAACACTTCAAGTAAAAATCACCCTCTGGTGATTGGTGACAATTCTTTTGTGCCGGGTTTTGAAGAGCAATTGGTAGGTATGAAAAAAGGAGATCAAAAAGAGGTCAAAGTAACATTTCCCGCGGATTATTTTCATGAACCATTTCAAAATAAAAAAGTAAATTTCAAAGTCAAATTGGTTAGGCATGAGATTATGCATATTCCGGATCTTGATGAGGAATTCATAGAACATATTGTCAAGAAAAAAATGTCAGTCGAAGAATTTAAAAAACTTGTAAAAGAGCAACTTGAAAAGAACAAAGAAATGGATGAAAAATCAAAACAAGAAAGTGAATTAATGAATAAAATTGCTGATATTACCAAAGTAGATATACAGCAAAGTCTGATTGATGATGAAGTTGAATATATGATTAAAGAACAAAAAGCCGAAATGAAAGAGAGGGGACTTGATTTTAAAGACTATCTTGATGCCACCCAGCAGACTGAAGAGGAATTGAAAAAAACCAAAGAAGAAGAAGCAAAAAAGAGAATAAAAGTTAGATTTGGCTTGCAAGAAGCTTTTAAACAAGAAAATATAGAAATTTCCGATGATGAAATGAAAGAGGCTTTAACCAAAGAACTGGAAGTAATGGCGGCTATGAACTATAAACCAACACATCAACATTTGCATGGCTTACAAAACAAGCTTTATAATATGTTGAAATTGGAAAAACTGGTAAAAAAATTAACCAAATAACATGAAACTTTTCTTTTTGGTAACAAATATTTTGACCTTAACAGTATTATTGATAATTCTATTTCAAAATATTCCGAATTCTTTCAACTTATCTGTTCTATTTTTCACAATTAACAGCGGGTTCACCGGTGTATTGATTTTACTCGGATTAGGATTCTTTGCCGGCCTTCTGGCTGCGGGACTGGGAATAAGTGTATTAAATTCAAATAATAATGATGAAGAGGCAGGCGGTGCTTCTTGGCAAAATTAATCTTGCTTCTTGTAGAAAAAAGTTATACATTTCAGTCGATTGAGTAAAAATTGTATACAAAATCATGCTCAAGAGACTGTTTACATCTTCGACAAGGGTTAAACTTTTAACTATCTTTCTCTTAAATCCGGATGGCGAATTTTTCATAAGAGAGTTGACCAGAGAATTGGATGAACAAATCAATTCAATTAGACGTGAGCTGGATAATCTTAAGAAGATGGGTTTATTGAAGACAAAAGAACGCAGTCGAAAGAAATATTACATGGTTAATAAAAATTTTCTTTTTTTTAATGAACTTAAAGCTATCATAACCAAGTCAATCAGCAACAAGGATGAAATTACCAAGAGAATCAACAATATGGGTGAAGTTGATGTCTTGGTTTTATCTGGTTTATTTGTTAACAATGAAGCTAATATTGATCTTTTGATTGTAGGTGATATTGATAAGGAGCAATTGGAAACATATTTTAACAATGAACTGGAAACTTCCAGGCCAATCAGATTCAGTATTATGGAAAAAGAAGATTATTTATACCGCAGAAAATGCAAAGATAAGTTTTTATCTGACTTGCTGGAGAATCCTGAAAATATAGTTTCAGTAAATAAATTGGACAATGAAAAAAAATAGCTTGCAATTTCCGCAAGTTATACGTAGTATTTGCTGGCATTTTATCATCATTTGAAACGACAGTATGACTAATTTATTGATACAAGACATAGAAAAGTCGCAAGTAACCAAAAAACTTCCTGAATTAAGACCTGGAACCACAGTCAAGGTTCACCAAAGAATTAAAGAAGGTAACAAGGAAAGAACACAGGTTTTTGAAGGACTTATCATCAAAGCGAGCCACGGAGCAGGTTCCAATAAAACTATTACAGTTAGAAAAATAGTTGAAGGGATCGGAGTGGAAAAGATTTTCCCTATTTATGCCCCAAGCATAGAAAAAATAGAAATTATCAGAGTTGGTAAAGTTAGACAATCCAAGCTTTATTACATGAGAGAAATAAGCGGTAAAGCTGCCAGACTCAAAGAAAGAGTGGGAGAAAAGAAAAAATTAATGGAGGCTATCAATGAAGAAGCAAAATCTAAAGATGAAAAAGCTGCGAATGAAAATGAAACTGTTGTAGTCAATAATGAGCAAGCAGCTCCTAAAACTGCAACAAAGCCAGAGACAGAGAATGAAAATACTGTGAATGAAGCCCAAGAAAAGCAAGAAGAGAAAATGCAAGAAGAGAAAAAGCCTACAGAAGCAAAAGAAGCCGCGAAAGAAAAGGATGACGAAGATAAAAAAGAACCACAAACTTCAATGGATTTATAAAATCAAATTGAGCAAGAAAACAACTAAATCTCCGAAGCAAAATCAAATTATTATAGCAGGACTAGATGAAGTGGGACGCGGCCCTTGGGCCGGTCCCATTGTTGCGTGTGCCTATATCGAAACTAAAGAAATTGGCAGAATCAAAATAACAGATTCCAAACAAATGAACTTTGCTGAAAGGGAAAAAGCATATGATATATTAATAGCCAACGGCATATATGGCTTGGGTCTGGCAGAGCCAGCTGAAATAGATAAGTTTGGACTGGCCAATGCCAACAGACTTGCATTTAAAAGAGCCATCAAAGCATTAAGTATTAGACCTGATTTGATTTTAATAGATGGGAAGGACAAGTTAACCTTAAAAAACACAAATGAAATACCTTTTAGAACCATTATTAAAGGAGATTCTTTAATCAAGGAAATTTCTTGCGCTTCAATTATAGCCAAAGTCTATCGTGACAGATTAATGTGTGAATACGCCCTACAATTTCCTCAATACAAATTTGAAAAAAATAAAGGTTACGGAACCGTGGAACATCATCAATTAATCAAAAAACATGGGATTTGTAAAATACATCGTAAAAGTTTCAAACCGGTATTTGCGGCTTCCTTCACTCAAGCACTTCCTTTAGAAGAGCTTCATGATTAAAAAAACCATAGGTTTGATTTAACTTGATTTGTTCAAGCTTCATTGTGATATTTTTGTGATTCGCCTTAATTTCAGCATATTCACTCTTTAGATTTTTCAAATTAACATTATTTAGATCTAAAAAGCATTTAAGATTTGAATTTAGTAATAGATTTTTGACTTTAGGACTATAAGAAATTGCTAAAAATGGTTTTCTTGCAATTATTGAAAAGATTACTGAATGTAGTCTCATTCCAAAAATCATGTCTGCTCTACTGATATAATCCAGTGCTTGACGAAAATCATTAACATCAATCAATTTGAAAGTCTCATCATTTAATCCGGACTTATCTTTTATTTTTCGATATTGAGAGCTATCATCTGCTATTGCTTTTTGAAAAGGAATGAAATTTACTATATAACCTTCTTCCTTAACTAAAAATTCGACAAATTTTGCTATTTCTAGAATAAATTCACTATTTTCTTTTTTCCATGGTCGAATTGATAAAACAATTGATTTATCCGGTTTGTGAAAAGAGCTACCATCATATGCCAAGGCAAATGCCGGATCTGATAAAACCTCTACAGGCGTTTTTACACCAATATCAATTAAAACCTCTTTTGATTTTTGATCTCTAACACTGGAAATTTTAGAATAATTATAGATGTTTCGAACTAAAAATTTAGAAAAATTCTTTTTAATGGGTCCTACACTTTGTGCAAGACAAACAAATCTTCTCCCAAACAATTTAAACCAAAAAAATTGACTATACCATATCCATATCGCATGCTTATTCTCATCAGTAAGCAAGCCACCTCCACCAAGAATTACCAAATCTGCAGTTGCCACTGCATCCATTGTTGCCCAAAAGCGAGCCTTAAACAAAAATGAAAAGAGTGAACGAATTCCTGCCGGAAACATATAAACACTCTCCACTTTATGTTGTTTGATAGTGTTAATTGGGTCTGAGCTTAACACTATAATGTGAGCATTCCGATAAGTACTTTTGATTAATCTGATCAAGCCATCCAATATAGCCTCATCTCCAAGATTGTTAATTCCATAATTTCCACAGATTACTATTTTTTTCATTTAATAATTTAAACAACATTATTTCTCATTTCGCATTACTTAAATGTAATACAAGGGTATTTTATAGATTAAAACTGGTAGTGGGAAAGATATGTTATAAAAAGACTTGACAAAAATTGCAAAGAGTATTTAAATAAGAATCTTAATCTTGAAAACCCAAATTACATCCGAATTCCTACGCTCCTTGAAAACTAGAAGTCAAGATGCACCAAATTAGAGTTGCAAACAGCTCTGGCAATTTTGATTTGGTGTATCTTGGCACTAATTACACAGCAAATAGACGGTATAACCGTTCTTCTGCTGCTATAAAAGTTCAACGATTCACCACTCAGTCATCCGGCTGAGCCATTCGCAAACAAGCGGCCGGTTCAGCCTGGCCAATCTCAACCACGCTCCATCGCGTGGCCAACACGAAAGGAAAGAAAATGAAAAAGTACCACTGGAGCGTGGTCCTGATCACGCTCATCGGAATGCTCTTCGCTTCGACCGCTTCGGCGGAAGATTGCGAGGGAGAAGTCATGCGCCGGGCGCCCGCGCCCGGAATGCAGGCTTGCAACGTAGTGTTGAACGTGCACCCGGAATCGGGCAGCACGGTCAACGTCGCAATGAAGTCGACCGGCATGAACGAATTCGTCGCCTCCGTCGAGGAGGGGGCGGACTACTCGCTGGGGCTGTATTGCCCCACCTACGAGAGGGCTGAGGTCAGCGGTCCGGCAGTCAAGCTGTCCGAAGCCGCTGAAACCTGCTGGTCGCGCCGGGGAAACCTGGTGACCTTCACCGCTTCCTCAGGGATGGCGGATCTGAAGGTGTGCGATAACTCGGAAGAAGGGGAGTGTGCTACGGTGCATTTCCTCGTCAATGAAAAGTCAGCACCGGTCAGCAAGGTGGTCAAGGTCGAGCGCAAGGCGGATGATGCCAAGCGCACGGCTGAAGACACCTCTCAGCGGGTGGAAGAGATCGAGAGTATCCTGCACGGACCGCGTCGTATGACGCTTTCTCTCGGATATACTCGATCCATCGACGGCGACGATTTTCCGCGTAACGGTTTCGTAGCCGGTGCGCGTTACAACGCTGCGTTCTCGCAGAATTTCGCACTCACCATGGGCGGTGACTTCGAGTACACCGGTAGGTATTTCCCTATCAGGAACACGGAGAATCGCATCGAAACAGGTTCACACATCTCTGCCAATTCAATGGGTCTTTTCGCCTCAATCGGTGTTTTGGCTCAATCGAGCTGGGACTCTGACGTGCAGATCGCGGGCGAAGCTCGCGGTCTGATCGGCGACTACGTCCACACTCAGGGACGAGAGGTGCTGAGCCAGACTGACGAACTGGAAGTGGTGGTTCACCCTGCGGGTGAGCAGCACACACTCACCGTGGGTGCATCGGCCAGCTTCCAGCTGGTCATCAAGGACGTCTTTTTCGTAGCTCCTGGGGTCAGGTGGCGCATCAACGCCACTGAATTCCAGAATTGGGCCGGGGGAGGCGGTCCCGGTGACGGCGCTGGTGGACGCGAGAGTGATGTCGACTTTTTCTTGCAGGTTGGAGCCCGGCTCTTCTAAGAAAGGAGGATACCATGAAAACGATCATCAAACACACAGTCATGGCCCTCGTCCTCCTCGTGTGGACGTTGGGCTGCAACAACATCAGTGATCCACCGGTTTGCCTGGTCACTGGGAGTCGGCTTGCCGAAAGGCCGGCCGACTCGGGGTTCTACGAGTGCGTCGATGAGGATGGAAATCCCACGTCTCCGGACGTGTGGGACAACATCAACAACGACGATCTGGTAGACCAAGAAGACCTGGCCAGAATCTGCTCGGCTTGGGGGGGGCGGTTCATCAATGAACCGAATGGTGATCTCAGGTGTGAACCACCTGAAGGTTGGCCTCCTCAAGGCACAGGCGGAACCGGAGCAACAGGCGGCACCGGAGCAACAGGCGGCACCGGAGCAACAGGCGGCACCGGAGCAACAGGCGGCACC